>VGLH01000089.1 GCA_016866785.1 Candidatus Poribacteria bacterium | reverse complement strand
CGGCGACGGGGTGAGGCTCCCGTGTTCGCGACGTTCGCCCCAGCTCACGTCCTCCGCGGCGGCTCGATTCCCGACGACCTGCGCGATGAGCTCGACGCCCTCGCCGTGCGCGCCGAGTCCGCCGGGCATCCACACCTCGCGGAGGAACTGCGAGAAGCCTGCCGCTACATCCTCCAGTGCTCGTCGAATCAGGCGTTCCAGGGCATCTTCGAGAGGATGACCCAAGAGGGGATGATCTCCGAGGCGTATCACAAGCACCTCGAGAAGTACCTCGCCGTGAACACCTGCGACGAGAAGGGCGGCATCTGCGCGTTCAACGGAACGGGGAACTCCTCGCGACACGTCGTCAGCGCGCTGGGACTCGTCCATCCCGCCGTCGAGCTGCTCACGGAACCGCCATCGCAGGAGCGCGTGAACCAAGCGATCGACGCGCTGTTCGGGTTCTGCAACGACCTGGAGTACGGCGTCGCGTCGATGGTGCGGGCGAACATCGAGAACTGCGTGCGTGTCCACGCGACGACGGGCGGCTCGACGAACCTCATCATGCACATCGTCGCGGCGATGCTCCACGCTGGGGTCGATTTCAGCCTGTCCGACTACGACGCGATCCGCCGCGCCGTGCCGGTTCCCGATCTGTTCGACTACTCGCTCACGTCGGGACGCGATATCTTCGCGCTGGCGCAGCAGTGCTGCGATGGCAGCGTGCGCGGCATGGAGACCGTCGTCTATGAGCTCGTGAACAACGGCGTGCCGATGCACCTGGACGCGCCGACCGTCACGGGTTCCACCTGGCGCGACCGTCTGTCGGACACTTCCGGCCTGTCGGCGGACGGCGTGGCGGAGAACCCCATCATCCTGTCGAAGCCCCGGCGGGCGTTCAGCGGCATCGACGTGCTGGAGGGCAACTTCTTCGAGACGGCGGTCGTCAAGATCAGCGGCATGCCGACGGCGCAGATCGACGAGTTCGACGAGAAGCTCTTCCTCGGGGTCTACTTCGAGAACGAGGAGGACGTCGTCGAAGCGCTGCTGGACGTGCGCCTGCTCGCGCGACTCCGCGACGACCGGGCGTTCGCAGACGGTGACCTGCGCTTCCTGGCGCGGGCGAACGGTCATACAGGCCCCATCGATAGCGAGCCCTACGACGGCCTCTACGACGCGATGGTAGCGGCGCGCACGCTGAAGCTCCTCATCATCGTCAGCGGGCAGGGACCCGTCGCGTTCGGGATGCCGGAGATGTTCACGCCAGCGCAGCACATCAACGCGAACCGGTCGCTGTCGCCGCTCGTGGTGCTGATCAGCGATGGGCGGTATTCCGGCGTCACGTACGGAGCCGCCGTCGGGCATGTCACGCCGGAAGCCGCGCAGGGAGGCGGCATCCTCTATATCAAGACGGGCGATCTGTTCCGCGTCAAGCTGCGCGACCGGCGGATCGACCTGGTGGAGCCCGACGGCTCCGGCGGCGTGCGTCTGCGCGACATCGACCCGATGGGCGACCGGGCATCGCTGGGAACCGAGCGCCTATCCCGAATCGTGGAACGTCGAGCTCGATGGATCGCCCCGACCAACGTGATGCTCGATGTCACCGACGCCGCCCACGGCGTCGTCCCCAAAGCTGTTGCGCAGTCGGCGGACGAGGGCTATCGTCTGCCGGGATAGATGTTCCGTCGAGGGAGACTGCGACATGTCAGCGTTCGGCATTCGAGCCACCTACGACCAGCTTCACGTCACGCTTGGCGACGAGCTCTTCTGCTCCTACCGGTTCCTCGGGGCGCGAAGGCCCTACATCTGGCCCCTCAACGCCCGCGAGGGCAGCGTCGTGCGGGGAGCCGGAACGGGCGATCACCCGCATCAGCAGGGCTTGTACCTGGCGTATGGGCTCCATGGTCACAACGGCGCGACGAACATCTGGTCCGACTGGGACGAACCGCCCTACGGTCGGTGCGGCGCGATGCACCACGTCCGGTTCTCAGCCATCGAAGACGACCGGTTCGAGGAATGGCTGCTCTACGCGAACGGCGAAGGCGAGCCCATCGCCGAGGAAGTGCGCAACGTGCGGTTCTCGACGCATGGTGATCTGCGCCGGATCGACTGGGAGAGCCACATCCTCTGGCTCAAAGAGGGCGTCGAAGCGCCGTTCCACTTCTCGGCGCGTCCGGCTCCGAGCATCCTAGCGGACGGCAAGGTCATCACATCGGACCGCGCCGAAGACCCGGCGAGCCGGGAGGCGCACCCCGCCGACTGCCTCGATTTCTCCGGCAAGGTCGGCGAAGGACGCGCCGGGCTCTCCGTCTACGACGATCCGGGCAACCCCGACCCGCGCGGCGAGTTCTGGTTCCCTAGCTGTTTGCTGCTCACGCACCACGCGCCCGTGCCGTTCCCGGCAAAGGGGATCGTGCTCCGGTTCCGCGCGGACGTGCACTCTAGCGATTTCACGGGCGCGTGAGCCTACCGAACCCATGCCGAAGCTCTTCTTAGGCATCGACATCGGCACGACGGCGACGAAGGTCGGCGTGTTCGGCTCGGACGGTAAGCGCCTGGCCCTGGCGTCGGCGGGCTGCCCGGTGCGCCGCGAGCACCCTGGGTGGGCGGAGCAGGACCCGGAGGACTGGTGGCGCTCGTTCCTCGCGTGTTGGGAGGATGTGCGCGCCGACGGCATCGCGCCGGGCGACATCAATGCCGTCGGCGTGTCCGGTCATTTCTCGACCGTGTTCCTCGACGCCGAGGGCAAGCCGGCGCGTCCTGCGATCACGTGGCAGGATGCCCGCGCCGTCGACGAAGCCGAATACCTGACCCAGAAGTACGACGAGACGGCGACGCAGTCGCTCGCCGGGGCTCGCGTGCCGTTCGCCCCGTCGATGCCCGCTTGCAAGGTTCGTTGGGTGATGACGCGCCAGCCCGAGGTCGCTGCCCGCGTCCGCTGGATCGCCCAGACGAAAGACTACATCGCTCTGCAGCTCTGCGGCGAAGTCTGCTCCGACGTGCAGTCGATGCTGGGACTCGTCCACGTTGGAACGGGCGTCGCGGATCCGGACTACGCGGCGGACCTGGGCATCCGTCCGAGCCATATTCCGAGAATCGCGCCGCCGTTCAGGAACGCAGGGTACGTCACTCACGAGGCATACGAAGCAACCGGGCTGCGGATCGGCGTGCCCGTGTCGCTGGGGTGGGTAGACGCCTTCTGCAGTATGCTCGCCACCGGCGTGTACCGACCGGGCGCGGCATTCGACTACGCAGGCACGTCGGAGATCGTGGGCGTGCGTGTGACGACTGAGCCCAGACGCCACGACGGGCTCCTGGCGCTCCCGTTCGACCGCAAGTCGAGCGTGGTCTACGGACTGACGAACTGCGGCGCCGACGCGCTCGCGTGGGCGAAGGAGACGCTCGGACTGTCGTCCTTCGACGAGTTGCTCGGGCTCGCGAGCACCGTCGAGACGGACGCGTCGAACCCCATGTTCATCCCATACCTGGACGGCGAGCGGAGCCCCATCTGGGACGCCGACGCGACCGGCTCATGGATCAACCTGCGGCGCAACCACGGGCGGAACCACCTCGCCCATGCGGCGTTGGAGGGCGTGGCATACGGCGTCTCCCAACTGGTGACGCTCGCTGGGCTCTACGGCAGCGTGTGTCCAAGCGAATTGGTCGTCAGCGGCGGCGGCGCGAGGAGCGATCTCTGGAGCCAAATTCGCGCCGATGTCACGGGTCTGCCCGTGCAGGTGGTCGATGAGGTCGAGACCGGCGCACTCGGAGCCGCCATGCTCGCCGCCGTCGCCTACGGAGAATACGAGTCGATGGCGGACGCCGCCGAAGCGATGACGCGCACCGGCAAGCGGTTCCAGCCCGACATGAACGCCCATCGGCTCCATCGCGCTAGGCAACAGCGGTACGACATGGCATACGACGCCATGCGTGTCCTCAAGGTGTCCGTGTACGAGCCCGACCGCGAGTAGATCCATGAATCCTGCTCAGCTCGAACTCCTTCGCGCGCTCTGCGAGACGGCGGCTCCTGCCGGACGGGAAGGGGCGATGGTCGAGCGGATGCGGCATCTGTTCGCTTCCGCCGGAGCCGATCCGTGCGTCGACTGGCTGGGGAACGTCACAGCACGGTTCGGCGGCGACGGCGCTGCCATCCTGTTCCATGCCCACATGGACGAGATCGGCTTCGTCGTCCGAACGGTGACCGCCGATGGGTTCCTGCGCGTCGAACGACTCGGCGGCGTCGGCAGGCGCTCGGCGTTGGGGTCGCCGGTCTCGCTGCTGGCGCGCGGGGGCGTCGTCGAGGGTGTCGTGGGTCTGCAGTCGCACCACCTGGCTTCGCCCTCCGAGCAGTTCACGGTTCCGCCGGTCGAGGATTGGTACCTCGACATCGGAGCCGAATCGGCGGAAGCAGTCGCGGCTCTCGGCGTCGGGATCGGAACCTTCGCGGCGTTCGCCCCGAACTTCCGCGAGCTCGGGTCGAGCCGGGTCTCCAGCAAGGCGCTCGACAACCGGGTTGGCTGCTGGGTGCTCGCCGAGCTCGCCCGTCGGTTCTCGGACGATCCGCCGCGTCTCCCGGTCGCCCTGTTGGCGAATGTTCAGGAGGAGTTCCACCTACGTGGTCTGATCCCTGCCGTCACGGACGCGAAGCCGGAGGTCGCCGTGGGTCTCGACATTACGCCCGCCGCCGACACGCCCGACCTGATCGGACGCAACTCGATCCGTCTCGGAGCGGGCCCCGCCGTCAAGATCATGGATTTCCACGGCAGAGGATCGCTGAACGGGCTGCTCGTCCCGGAACGGCTCGTCGAGTGGATCGAGAGCGCGGCGGCGTCGCAAGGCATCGAGACTCAGCGCGAAGTGGTCGTCGGCGTCGTCACGGACGGAACCTACCTGCCTTCATTGGGGATACCGAGCGCAGCGGTCTCGATCCCGGCGCGGTACACGCACTCGCCGTGTGAAGTCGTATCGCTGAGCGATGTCTTGCGCGCCGCAGACCTATGCGAAGCGCTCGCGCGCGGTGAGCGCCCGTCGTTCGTGCAATGATGTGCGAACCCGCCGGGATGGCGGCGGCAGGTCGGAAGAGGAGGTTTCAATGTCGGTCACGCCCCGTGGTGCCCGCCCCGAAGACCGCGAAGAACTTCGCGCCCTGGTCGGCAAGGTCTTCCGACCCAACCTGATGGACGAGTATCCGCAGCTCTTCCACGATGGGAACCTGCGCAACTGCCGCATCTCCGAGGAAGACGGCAAGATCGTCTCGCACGTCGGGATGACGATACAGGACGCGGCGATCTTCGGGAACCGCATCCGCGTCGCCTGCATCGGCGGCGTCGGAACCGACCCAGAGTATCGAGGCAAGGGACACGCGACCGCGTGCTTCGAGGATGCCGGCCGCGTCGCGCGCGAACAGGGCGTCGATCTGATGATGGTCTCCGGCGACCGCAAGCTCTACCGGCTCGCAGGTTGTCGAGGCGTGGGACCCGGCGCGTGGACGGAACTGACTCGCGACGCCGCTCAGGGCATCCCCGCCGACGGGTTCTCGCTCCGTCGGGCGACGCTGGGCGACATCGACCTGCTGGGAGCCATGCACCGAGCCGAACCTGTGCACTGGTTCAGACCGCCGGACACCTGGCAGCGCTCTCTCGACTGCGGATGGGTGATGAACCGGCTATCGAACTTCTGGATCGTCGAGCGAGCCCACGCCGCCTACGCGTACTTCGTCCTGGCAGAACCGGGCACGCGAGACGCGTCGCCGTGGGTTTCGGAGTACGCAGGCGACCGCCGCGCCCTGTTCTCGGCGTTCGGGATCATCGTCCGGGAGCGCGAGCTCGCGTCGGTGCGATGGTTCATCCCGGGATGGTCTCGGATGTGGGCAGCCATCGTCGGCGAGTATGGACTCGAAATGCGATCCAGCCACACGTCGGGCACGTATCTGATCGTCAACTTCGCCCAGCTCGCCGAACGGATGAAGCCCTATCTGAGCGAGTTCCTGGGAACCCAGACGACGGCGCGGCTGTCGTTCCGCGACGGCGCGTCGCCCGTCGTCGCTCTGGGAGGGGAGCGGTTCACGCTCCGCGACAAGGGGTGCGCGGCGCACTTCCTCTTTGGGACGCTCGAAGAGCGCCGGACGCCTGCTCCATCGGAGGGAGAGCTGGGATCGGCGTATGCCCGCGCGTTCCCCTTACCCGCCCTGTGGTACGGGTTGAACTACGTCTAGTAGGTGACCAGTAGTAGGTGACTAGGTGTGGGGTCAGTCCTCGCCGGGAATGCCATACCACTCGCCGCCCGTGCGCCGGGCGAGCGACCGATGTTGCTCCGTGCCAAGACCGATCACGTCGACCACGATGCCGGACTGCCGGGCAAGACCGATGGTCGCGTCGAGCGTCGAGGCTCCGGTAAGGGGTTCGTCGGTGACCAAGACGAGCCGCCGCTCGACGTTGTTGCGGAAGCGCACCTTCTTCACCGCCTTGTCGATGGCGTCCAGCGCGCGCTCGTCGCCGCCCACTTGGAAGCTCTCCAACAGCCGCTTGAGGCGCGCCGCGTCCCGCGACTGCGGGAAGATACGGATCGTCGAAACTTTGAACTTGACGACTCCGAACGTGGCGTCGTAGCCCTTGCGCTGCAGGTAGTCCATCATCGCGGCGAGGTTGTCTGCGACGGCGTGGATGTTGTTATCCATGCTGCCGCTACTGTCCAGCAGGAACACGATATCGACCGCATGGGGTCCCGAACCGTCGGCGACGGCTTCCGCGATGCCCTTGAGCGCCTTGCCGATCTGCGCGCGTCGCTGACCGGACGGCGTGCCGTCGTTCGCCGGGGCTGCATAGGCGATCTCACCCGTCCCATTGGGGGAACCCCCAGACTCATTCGACGGCTGCGGCGGGGCTTCCACCGCCCGCGATGGCTGCGGCGACAGCTCCGACACAAACGCGACGGTGGCTGACGTCGGCTCTGGCAGGTCTGGAACTACCCGCTGGAGCGCCGGTAGCGCGTCGGTTGGGCTGGGTCTGACCTGCGCGGCGGTCGCTACGCGAGGAGGAGCCTCGAACGCGACCGGCTTGGGCAGCTCGCGCGCCGGTAGTGGCGCAGGTTTCGCCGTCGGAGCCTTGGTCGGTTTCGGCTTGGGCGTCGCGACGGGCTTCTTGACGCGCGGCTTCGGAGCCGGAGCCTCTTTCTTGGCGGCGACGGGCTTCGGCGCGGCGGGCGCTTCCTGACGCGCCGCACGGCGCACATCGCGCGGCGAGACGAACGCCACTTGGATCGCCCCATCGAACAAGGGTTTCCGGCGCGCTTCGATGGGCTGGCTCCAGTTGATCGCCGAGGCAGACAGCATCAGCACGAGCCCGATATGGAGCGCCGACGAGAACACGCCCGCATGGAACGTCGTCGAGTGGTACCACGGTCGGTCGGGGCGCAGACGGACGCGGACAGTACGCGGCTGGGTGCGCGACAGAGCGAACTGCAGTTCGCGCCAATTCATGGAAGGTTCCGCCCGGAAGGCTGCGAATGGATTCCTGTGTAGATCGTCGCCCGACGTGGATACCCCGGATACGCGCGCGCTCTGACACGGGTTACGGCATCGAGCGACCAGAGCGCGGTCACCGGCGGTCTGCCAGCCGTACCCGATGATAGCTCAGGCGCGGCGCGAAGCGCATCTTGACGAGGCAATCCGCCAGCCGATAGAATACGTTGGCGCGTGCGGCGTACGGCGGCACGCGAGTCCCGCGCGGAGCCGACCGCGATCCGAAAGGAAGCCCGATGCGTGAGATCGTCCGACTCGTCTCCGAGGACGGGAAGTCCACCTACGTAACGAAGAAGAACCGACGGCTGCACCCCGAGCGCCTCGAACTGATGAAGTACGCCAAGCACCTGCGCAAGCACGTGATCCATCGCGAGAAGCGCTAGGCAGGCATGGGGTACCAAGCTCATCGCAAGGCGTCCACGGATCGCCCGGTCTCCTGCGCGGTCATCACGGTCAGCGACACGCGCACTCCGGAGACCGACACCAGCGGCAAAGCCATCCAAGCGGCTCTCTCCGACGCGGGACACCGCGTCCACGCGTACCGCATCGTGCGGGACGAACCGGATGAGATTCGCAGCCTCCTAGCCGAGTTGCTCGCAGACGACGAATGCCACGCGGTCGTGTTCAGCGGCGGAACGGGCATCGCCAAACGCGACACGACGTATGACGTCGTCCGCGCCTGCCTCGACAAGGAGCTTCCCGGCTTCGGCGAGGTCTTCCGGTATCTCAGCTACGCGGAGATCGGCTCCGGCGCGATCATGTCCCGCGCAACGGCAGGCGTGGCGCGCGATACGGTTATCTTCTCCATCCCTGGGTCCACGAACGCCGTTCGTCTGGCGATGGACAAGCTGATCCTACAGGAGATCCGCCACCTCGTGTGGGAAGTGGCGCGTTAGCTTCCAGCTCCCGCCCGGTATCGACGGTGACACGAGGAGACGCCATCCGATGAAGGGGCGGGATGACCGCCGCGCCAGCGGCGTCTCGTGGAGAGCCATCGCTCTCGGCGGCGTGCTGATCATCCCGAACGTCTTCTGGGTCCTCGAAGTCGAGGGGATGTGGCACTCCGGTCACCCGACCACCATCTCCCTCTTCTGGAACGTCGTCCTCAACGTCTTCGCGCTGATCGTCATCAACCTCGCCGTTCAGCGAGTTCGGCCGCGTTGGGCTCTGACCCAGGGCGAGCTCATCACCATTTACGTGATGCTCTCCATTGCGTCGGGTCTCGCCGGACACGACTCGCTCGCACTGACGATCCCGGCGATCCCGCACGCGTTCAAGTTCGCCACGCCCGAGAACCAGTGGGCGGAGCTCTTCTTCCGCTACATCCCGCAGCACCTCGTCGTGTTCGATCCCGAGCTCAAGATCCTCAACGGCTTCTACGACGGCGACGCCCTCGGCGACTTCTACACGTGGCGCGTGTTCCGACCGTGGCTGCGCGTGACGCTCTGGTGGACGAGCTTCATCACCGCGCTGGGTATGGCGATGGTGTGCATCAACGTCATCGTCCGCAAGCAGTGGACGGAACACGAGAAGCTCGCCTATCCCATCATTCAGCTCCCGCTCGCCATCACGGAGCGGGGCGGCTCGTCAGAGTTTTTCAGGAACCGCGTGTTGTGGTACGGCTTCTTCGCCGCCGCAGCGCTCGACATCCTCAACGGGCTCCACACGTTCTTCCCCTTCGTACCGGGACTCGCCGTAAGACACGACTCTCGCCATCTCGTGTTCACCGAGAAACCCTGGTCGGCGATGGGCAGCGTGACGCTCCCTCTGTATCCGTTCGTCATCGGACTCGGATACCTCCTGCCGCTCGACCTGTCGTTCTCGATGTGGTTCTTCTTCGTGTTCAAGAAGATGCAGGAAGTGTTTGCGTCGGCATCGGGATGGAAGCTGCCGGGGTTCCCGTACCTGAGCGAGCAGTCCATCGGCGCGTGGCTGGCGGTGTTCCTGTCGGCGATGTGGTTGACACGGCGACACCTCGGCGCGGTCGCCCGCCATCTGCTGGGTGTCCAACCGATGGACGACTCCGGCGAACCGATCCGCTACCGGACGGCGGCGATCATCCTCGGGCTCAGCGCCGCGTACATCCTCTACTTCTGCCTCCACGCCGGGATGACGTTCTGGATCGTCGTCGGTTTCTTCGCCTTCTTCTTCGCCCTCTCGACGGCGATCACACGGGTCCGCGCCGAGTTCGGACCCCCTGGGCACGAGATGGCTGGCATGGTGAACGGACAGCAGTTCCTCATCAACCTGTTCGGCTCGCGCGGGTTCGGCTTCCCGAATCTCGGCGTCGTGCCGCTGTTCTGGTTCTTCAGTGGGCGCGGCTACCGGGAACACATCATGCCGCACCAGTTGGAGGGCTTGAAGCTGGCGGAACGCGCCCGGATGAACACAAAGCGGCTCGTGCTGGCGATGGGCATCGCGCTGGTGCTAGGGTCGCTCGCGTCGTGGTGGGCAGGCGTGAGCGAGATGTACCGCCTCGGATACGCGCGCGCTCAGCCGTTCGTGGGGCACATCGGGCAGTACTCGTGGGTCGCGGGGCACTTCCAGAACCCGCTCGATCCGAACATGCCCGCGAGTATCGCGATGGCGGGCGGGATGGCGTTCACCTTCCTGCTGATGTATATGCGCATGAAGTTCATGTGGTGGCCCTTCCATCCGGCGGGCTATGCCATCTCGATGACCTTCGGCGTTGAGTACTTCTGGTCGTGTCTGGTCATCAGCTCATTTCTGAAGCTCGTCGTGCTCCGGTTCGGTGGGATGCAGGCGAATCGCAAGGCGACATCGTTCTTCTTCGGCGTCATTCTCGGCGAATACTGCGTCGGCGCGTTCTGGAGCGCTCTCAGCGTCATCCTGCAGACCCGTACCTATGACTTCGCCCCCGGATAGGGAAGCACCGTGACCCATCGCACGAGCCGTGGAATCGACAGCCCCGCCGCCCGACATCTCCGATGGATGTTGGCGACGCTCGCCGCGCTCTCCGTAGCGTCTGCCGCTGTCGCCGAGGAGGGCTCCTACGCGCTCGACTTCCTCTCGATGGGACTGGGCGCGCGCGCCGTCGCGATGGGCGGCGCCTACGTCGCCGTCGCCGAAGACGCGACCGCAGGCTACTGGAATCCCGCCGGACTCGTCCAGATACCATCGCGCGCCTTCGCCTCGCAGCGAGCGGATGCGTTCCAGTCCGGCACGGATTCGCTCTTCTCGCGTGGACTGGCGCAGTACACGTCGGTCAGCGGCGTCTTCCCGTTCGAGGGAGGGGCGAAGGTCGCCGTCACGTGGATTCGCATGGGCGTCGATGATATCCCGCGGACGACGTTCGAGGACGTCAACGGCGACGGCGTGCTGGGCACGTACCGCGACACGAACCTGAACGGCAAGAAGGACCCCGGCGAACTCTACGTCGACACGCCGGTCGTGGCTGACGCCTTCTCGAACGCGGACGACGCGGGGCTCGTCTCCTATGCCCGCGCGATCAGCCCCAAGCTCTCCGTCGGGGGAACCGTCAAGATCGTACGACAGTCGCTCTACGTCCACACGGGGTCCGGCTTCGGCGTGGATGCCGGCGCACTCTACACGGCGCACCCGCGCGTGCGCGTGGGTCTCGCCCTGTACGACATCGCCGGAACGCGGGTGAAGTGGAACACGACCACTCGCCCGACGTTCGTGCGAGAGGGCAGCGCCCGGCTTGGCGCGTCCTGGATCGTTCCGAGGCTGCCGCCGAGCGTGCAGACGACGCTCGCGGCGGACGTCGGTCTGGGCACGCCGGTTCGCCGCGAAACGGACCGGTCGTCTCGGTTCCACCTCGGCGCGGAGTGCACGCTGGTTCGCACGCTGAGCCTGCGAGTCGGTGGAGACGCGGGTTCATTGACGGCAGGGACGGGCATCGCCGTCCCGCTCCGAGGCTTCCGGCTTCACGCCGACTACGCCTTCCTGACGCATCCGGAGCTCGGTGACACTCAACGCATCTCGCTGAGTGGCGAGTTCTAGCCGTTGGCGATCTTGAGCTTGACCTTCAGCGCGCCGCCGTCTTCCGAGGACGACTGCAGACGGAACAGCGGGCGCAGTGAAGGACCGCGCACCACCTCGCCCTCGGCGGAGTAGACCGATCCATGGCCGCAGTCCTGGTGGCAGCGGATCGTCCCGTCTGATCCTGCTACCAACGGACATGCCGCGTGCGTGCACAGGTTCAAGAACGCCTGCACCTTGCCATCGCGCCGCGATACGACCAGTGACGGTGCGGTTCCGGCCGCAGGCACGACGACGCTGCCGTCGGCGCCGTTCAGAGGTTCCAGGGTCGCCGCTGGCACGACCGTGGTTTCGCCGTTGGCGAATCCTTCCGCTATCTGCTGCACCGGGTTCACCGTCTTGGGCTTGCCGCATGCGGCGATTCCGACGAGTCCGGCGCCTGCCGTGACAGCGAGGAAATCGCGTCGCGACCACGTGGGAACCCGCCGTGAGGGCTCTTCGAGGTCGGTTCTCTTAGCCATCATCGTATCTCCTCGGTCGATGACTCGCCGCCGGGCGCGGCGAGCTCGCTCATCCTGTGGAAGGGCATCCAGGGTCTCGACCGCATCCAGTTGTCGAATCGCTGCCACTGGAGAGGCGTCAGGCGGGCGCGGAAATCCTGGCGTGCGTGAAGCACCAGGCGATGCTGGTCCTCGAGAATCGCCCGCAGTTCGCCGAGCATTTCGCGCCACTGGGCAGCGTCGGGCGCTGTGGTCGGGGGTGCTTTCGAGTAGCGACTGACGACGGCAAGCAAGCGACCGCGCAGCGATGCATCCGCGGCTTCGTACCGACGGATCGCTTCACGGAGAACCCGCCGCTGGGCGTCGGTCAGCCGGATGTCGGACAGCAGATACTCGGTGGCAGACCCTGCAGGTTCGGGGGGTTCGTACCGCGCAGCAGGGGCTGGCTGTCTCCGCATGGTGTATGACGCCAACTCCCTCGCGTCGGGCTCGGCGCGGACGCCGTCGAAGTCAGGACGGCTCCGAGACCAGATCGGGGGGCCCATGGCTGGCGGCTCCAGGGACCCGAAGTCGGACACATCGGTCGTCACGACAGCGCGGCGTGGAGCGTCCGGGATCTCGACATCGCCGATGGTGACCCGGGGCGCTCGCATACCAGCCGATCTTGCCGCAGCCATAGGTCGAGGGGAGATACCCGGCATCGCCGACGAGACGTCGGCGGCGCGAGGCGACAGCGACGGCCGCGTTGAGAGCGCCTGACAAACGGCCACGAGCGCTGCGCCGAACACGACGGCAGCGACACGCGCCAGCCTACGAACCGCGAGTCGCGACATCGACGGTTCCTTAGCGATGTGGCTCCGACCACGCGAGGTTCTCTGCCCGATTGTACCACATCGCGGGCATGCCGCCGAGTGCGCAAACACGCCCGTGCCGATGGGTCACGGATACGCAGGAGACGGATCGTGCTGCCAATCTGAACCTTCCGCTTGGGCACGGCGTTGTCTCGGTGTAAAATGCCAGGCATGGGATGCGTCCGCATGCACAGCAGCCCATTGTGGAGTGAATCGGTGACAGCCTGGGATATGACATCGACTGTTGGCAGCGGGACGATGGTCTGATGCTCGCCCTTCTCCCACGAGGGCGGTCCCGGCACATAGAGGCGGATCGAGCGTTGCTCGCGGCGAGTTAGGAGCAGCGGATGAAGCGTGTTACACGACTCAGAATGTTGTTCGCGGCGTCCGCTGTGGCGCTCTTTGCGTTCCTCTCACCGGTCCACGCCCTCCTCCTGAACGGGAATTACCTCAGAGTGGGCGTGAACGGCGGCGGATCGCTGTTCGACTCAGCGACATCGAACAGCGTACGGTTCGATCCGACCGGCACTGGCACGTTCGGCGCCGCCGACTTCTTCTATCCCGGTTCCCCCGTCGAAGGGTGGACCATCAAGATCGATGGCACGGTCTACGCGCAGACGTCTCCGTCGGTCGGCATCGTCGGCACCCTCACGGATACCAGCGCCGGAACGACCCTCAGAGCTCACTACCTGTCGAACCCCATCGCTGCGACAGGCATCAGAGTCGAACAGGTGATCGCGTTCGACATCGCCGGGCAGGTCATCCGCTTCGACGTGTACGTGACGAACACGAGTAGCGTCGCGCGGACGGTCAAGTACATGCGCTACGGCGACCCCGACCAGGGCGCCAACGTCGGCGCTGGCTACAACACGCTCAACGATGTCCAGCTCGTCCCGCAGGGCAAGCTCGTCACGGCGGAGACGACGAGCCACGGGACCGTGGGCTTCGGCGCGCTGGGACTGAGCGACGCGGTTGCGTTTCAGGTCGTGGCGTTCGAGACGGGCGTGACGGGTTCGACCAACGATCCCGACGTCGTTCTGTCCGCCCCTAACGATCCGAATGGCGCCAGCGGCGACGACACGGTCCACGTGGCGTTCGACGTCGGCAGCATCGCTCCCGGCGCGACGAAGTCCTTCTCCCACTACACGGTGTTCGGTCCGACGGCGCTCGACGTTGTGGCGCTCTTCAACGACCTGGACGCCACGCCTGCGGGCCCAGCGGCGCTCGTGACGCTCTCCGGCGCCGCGAGCTTCCTGAACCCCGACGCACCGCGCACGCTCATCGCGTCGATCACCGACGCGGCGGGCCATCGCCTCCGCGAGGACAACTCGACGGTCGTCACGTTCGAGCAGTTGAACGCGCTCGACGAAGGCGCCGGTACCGTCAACGGGTTAGGGCCCGTCACGGTCGTCGAAGGTAGAGCGACGCTGACGATCACCGGCGGGGCGCTGGGGCCCGTCGTCATCGGCGCATCAGCGGACGGATTGGCGCCGGGGTTCGGGAACCCGGTGTCGTTCAGCGTGTCGCCGACCGTACCCCTGCCGTACGCGCTCCGAGACGGCCTCTCGTGGGACTGGACCATCCAGCAGGACGGCGAGGTCGAAGGCACGGACTCCGCGTTCAGTTGGGGCTTCTGGCTCCAGACGAACGGCTACGGCTTCCCGAACCGTACGACGGCTCTGGCGTCTCTGGCGGGGCGTCAGGTCGAGATTGGGCCCCAGGTGATCACTGCCAGCGAGGCAGGCGATGGACTGGAGATCACCCGCAAGGTCTATGTCTCGCCGACAGATGGATTCATCCGCTACCTCGAGATCTACAACAACACGTGGACATCGGATATCGAGGCGACCGCCTACATTCGCTCGTACAGTGGCGGCGAAGGCACATCGACCGTCCGCACGTCCTCGGGTGACAACCTCTTCGACACCGAAGACAACTGGATCGCTCAGCACGACTTCTACTACCCGGCGACGGCGGTCGTCACAGCGGGCGACGGCGGAGCCATCCGCCCGTCCTACGCCGAGTACTACGGCGACTACCGCATCCAGTACCAGTATGACTTCACCGTCCCTGCTGGGCAGCAACGGATCATCATGCACTTCGGCGCGCAGCGTTCGAGCGTCGATGCCGCCGAAGCCGCCGCGATCTCCCTGGCGAACCTGACGCCGCCGGACGCTCTCGTTGACATGTCGGACGCCGAGCGGAACGCGGTCATCAACTGGTCGATCAACGCGACTTCCGGGCCCGCGACGCAGATCGCGCTCTACGGCGGCACTGCGACGCTGCGACCGGAGGCTTCACGGACGTTCACGGCGATCATCCAGGACGCGGACGGCTTGCGCGTCGTCGGCGACAACACGACGCCCATCACGTTCACGAGGTCCGATGCGTCCGGCACGACGGCGCTGGGAACCGTGACCGCCGTTGCGGGTCGCGCGCAGTTCACCATGCTCGGCGGCGCCGAAGGTGAAGTGACGATCCAAGCCTCCGGCGGCGTGCCGTTGGCGGCGGGTCCGGGCAATCCCGTGTCCTTCCTCGTTTTCAGCATCGTGAACATCTCCGACGGCTTGACGCTGGAGGACTCGCAGGGGTTCCAGTGGGACATCCAGAGCGATGGCGACATCTCTGATGGCACATCCGACGCATTCGACGGCGGGCTCTATCTGACGACCGACACCAGCGGTACCCGGTCGTTCGACTGGTTCCCAGGACAGAGCACCGGCCGCATGGAAGCCGCCGGGCGGCAGCTCGTTCTGGGTCCCGCCCTCATGGGTGGCGAGGTCTCCCCGGCGGTCGAGGTGACGCGGCGTATCTACATCCCTCGAGCGTCGGCATTCGCCCGGTTCTTCGAGGACATCCACAATCCCAACGAGGAACCGGTGACGGTCACGATCAAGATCGAGTCGAACCTCGGCTCCGACGGCGACGAGACATTCCTCGAAACCTCGTCCGGTGATGACATTTTCGACGCCGATGACAACTGGTATGTCAGCGATGATCCATACGGTCCGCCGCCCGAGGGCGATCCTGCCGTCGCGTTCGTCATTGCCGGAGACGGCGGCTTGATCCGTCCATCGGCGGCGAGCCGAGACTACGACGACATCATCTACGAGTACGTCGTTGATATCCCGGCTGGCGAAACCGTGTCGATCCTCCATTACTCGGCGCAGCGGAATAGCGGCGACGAGGGCGTCTCCATCGCGATGGAGCTGGAAGCGCTCCTGGGCGACGCGCTCGGAGGCATGACGCCTGAACAGCTCGCGCGCGTCCAGAACTTCCCGACGTCGCCAACGAGCCCCTACGCTATCGCCAAGCTGAGCGGCGACGGCGCAAGCGCGCCGGTAGGCAGCGCGCATCCGTTCATCGCGCGCGTCCAGAACTACTTCGGCGACCCGGTCGAAGGTGCCGAAGTCGCGTTTGCCGTCATCGAGGGCGGCGGAACGCTCGCCGAGAGCTCCGCCATCTCGAACGCGGACGGCGAGGTGGTCGCGAACCTGACCCTCGGCGCGACGCCAGGGCTCAACCGCGTCCAGATGAGCGTTGGAAGCCACGTCGCGACGTTCAGCGTCACCGGCACGCGCATCATTCCGGTTCTCAGCAGCATCAGCCCGGTCCACGTCGTGGCTGGCGCTTCGAGCGTTACGCTGACGCTCAGCGGCGACAAGTTCAACGCCGATGCCGTCGTTCAGTGGAACGGCAGCGACAGACCCACGACGTGGGTATCCATCACGGAACTGACGGCGGAGATCCCATCGACGGACCTGGCGACCGCTGCGGAGGCGAACGTCACGGTCGTCAATCCAGGCGTCGCTGGCGACACGTCGGTCATCAAGAAGTTCCGTGTGCGCCATCCGCTGATCGTCGTCAGCAACTCCGGCACGGTTCCCCTGACCGTGAACCAGATCGCCTACGATGCGAAGCTGTATGACATCCTGCCTCATGCGTCGTTCGGCGTGCCGGCGGGAGGCGTGCAGGGCATCGCCATCGACTTCGCGACGATCCCGATCGGTTCGGCGTCGGA
>VGLH01000088.1 GCA_016866785.1 Candidatus Poribacteria bacterium | reverse complement strand
CAGCAGCAAGCGATGACGGTGGAGCCGGACCATCCCTGCCGGATGCCCAACGCCGAACGTCTGGCGAGCGAAGGGCTCCGGTTCAACCGCGCCTACACGGTGACGGCGCATTGCTGTCCGTCGCGCGCGTCGTTCATGACGGGGCTCTATCCGAGTCGCCACGGCATCCACAACAACATCATGAACCGCGCCGCGATTCACACGGTCCTCAACGAGGGCGTCTCGACGTTCGGAGAGAGCCTCGCCGCGTCCGGGTACCGGATGCTCTACAGTGGGAAGTGGCACGTGACGACGACTGAGAACCCGTGCGACCGAGGATGGGAGGAACTGCTCGTCACGGCGGGCAAGGGAACCCATCACGGGCTCCACTTCGCCGACTGGAAGGAGCGCGCCCGCCGCGAGACGCCCTCGCAGGGAGCCCGCGCGCGTGGAACGCTTCGGCGGGAGGGATGGGGCGACTTCCGGCTCTACGGCACGTCCGCGCCGAGACCGGACACGGACCCCTACCACCCCGGCGATCTGCGCGTCGTCCACGAGGCGGTCCGCGGCATCGAATCGCTGTCGGAGTCGGACCAGCCGTGGTGCCTCTATGTCGGGACCATCGGACCCCACGACCCCTACATCGTGCCGGAGCATTACGCCCGCATGTATGACCCCGCCGACGTGGAGCTCCCGCCCAACTACGCCGACGCGATGGAGGACAAGCCGCGCGTCTACCAGCGGCAGCGGCGATTCTGGTCGCAGCTCTCCGACGACGAAGTGCGCGAGTCCATCGCCCACTACTGGGGGTTCTGCACGATGCAGGACGACCTGCTGGGAATAACCCTCGACGCGCTCGAAGCCAGCGGCATGGCGGACGACACGCTCGTCGTCTACACGTCCGACCACGGCGACTGCGTGGGAGCGCACGGGCTCTACCTCAAGGGAGTCGCGGCGTTCGATGAGACGTATCGGATTCCGCTCGTCATGCGCTGGCGCAACGGCATCGCGTCACCGGGCAGGGAAGTGGACGAGTTCATCTCGATGGCAGATTTCGCGCCGACGTTCGTGGAGCTCGCCGGTTCCGATCCGCCAGCGCACTCGTACAGCGGGAACAGCCTCGTCCCCTTCCTGCGCGGCGAAACGCCATCGGACTGGCGCGACGCCTTCTACTCGCAGTTCGACGGGGTGGAGCTCTATTACTCCCAGCGCGTCGTCCAGACGAAGCGGTGGAAGTACGTCTACAACGGCTTCGACTTCGACGAGCTCTACGACCTGGAGAACGACCCGCACGAGATGCGGAACCGGATCGACGACCCGGAGTTGGCAGATGTCGTCCGATCGCTGTCGGCGCGGCTGTGGCGCTTCGCGGCTCAGGAGGACGATCTGATCGGGAACCCCTATCCCACCGTCAGCTTCGCGCCGTTCGGACCCATGGTCGGGTTCCGGTCGGAGGATACCTAACGGCATCCCATCCTCGGCGCGCAGTCGCAGACAGCGAGAACGAGGTCTTTGGGCGGGCGTCAGTCGCGCGGGAACTTCGCGTAGCCTTCTTCTTCGAGGTAGCTGTACTTGTCCCGCAGCTTCTCTTGCAGTGCCTTGTCGTTCTCGACCTGCTGCATCGTCAAGCCCTCCTTTTTCAGGATGCCCATGATGACGTCCTGCAAGGGGGCTCCCTTGTTGGGATACCATCTGCCCGGGTTCCCACCGGGCTTCTTGACACTCGACATCGCGGCGGGGGCGGGTCCCTGCTGGGTGGGAGGCGGCGCGCCGCCTCCTGTCGATGCGACGGCGGCGATATCCAGTTCCAACCGCAGCTCCGGCAGACCGTTCCCCTGCATCACGACCGCGTTCGAGTCGATCCGGGCGACCCGGTAGCCGTTCCCGGCGTCTTCTCCGGCGGCGACATAGACGGAGCCCTGCGAGCCTTGCTTCCCCAAGAGCGCACGCTTTTTGGAGCCGGATTCGACGATCCCGACCAGCGTGAACGGGTTCTGCGGACCCGGCGGAGCCCACCCGAGCCGACGAAAGACGTTCAGATTGCCGATTGCGCGGTAGTGTTCCGGCACGCCGGGACCGAACTGCACAGGCGGCATCGGCGGACCCGCGCCCGGCTTCGCAGGAGCCTCGGACGGCTTCTTGCCATTCCCGGCGTTCTCGCTCTTGGAGGCTTCCTTCTTCGCAGGGCTGCTCGCAGGCGACTTCGGCATGACGCCCGCCATCGCCTGTTCGATGCGCTGGCGAATCTCGGGAGACGACATCAGTTTGGCGGCGAGCGCCGGGTTCGACCGAACATCGTCGAGGGTCACACCATTTTCGCGCAGAACGGCTTCGACGGCTTTCCGGGCTGGGGCGGGCATCTGGTCGATGAAGCGATTCACCTGGTCGCCATCTTGCGCAACGACGGCGCTGAGCGCCCAGATGAGCAGCGAAGCTCCGCCGATGGCTAGGGCGAGGGTTCGCAGGACCTGTCTGCCCACGATGGGGCTCCGTTCCGACGTGCCTATCGCGTCAGGCGCACGAGCCACCCGCGCGTCTGCGCCGCCTGCTTCCTACCCGCCACGATGGGCTCCACGGTGCTCCACAGGCTCAGGGCGCGTTGGCTCTCGACCCACTGCATCCCGGTGATCGGGACTTCCGCCTCTAGAATCAACGTCCGAGCGCGGGTCGAGACTTGCATCAGCCACACTCGCGAGAGTTGGGCGCGCGTCGCGGCGAGCTCGACATATGCCAGCGTGTCCGCATCGACCCACGTCGCCAATGTATGGGGAACGCTGAAGGGCGGCGTCTTTCCGTCGACCCAGTAGACGTAGACGCGCTGATCGAGCGGGTCGGCGGCGCTCCCTCCCAGATGCCCCGTGAGGACGCAGGCGATCTTCTGCCGGTCGGGAGACCATGAAAGAAGGCGGAACTTCTCAGCCGGAGTCTGCACGACGGACGCGAGCGCATTCTCCGTGGTTCCCAGGACGACAAGACGCGCGCGCCTGTCCTCATAGTACCGCGCGTCCGCTCCGACCGCAATGCTGATCCCTTTGGGGTCCCAGACGGGCGGCGGCAAGTAGGCGAACTGCCCGGAGTAGCCCCGTACCGGAAGCTGACCGATGCGAACCGGGTTTGACCCGGCGGCGTCCATCCGCCAGAGCTCGTCCGCCGACGGACCACGCCGCAGAAACGCGAGCTGGTTCGCTGCGGGCGACCACGCCGGAGCGTCTCCTTCGGAGAGGCGCTTCATGTCGTCGCCGCTCGCGCCGACGACCCACACCGCCGACTCCTGCGACGAGTAGGTCTCCAGCGCCAGCGTCTTCGAGTCGCGCGACCAGGACAGGTTCGGGTTGTAGAACGTGCCCTGGGCGATGGATCGGACGACTCCCGTGCGAGCGGAGACCGTCGCCACCTCGGAGGCGCGCCAGAACTGACCACCTGTCGTGGAGCGTAGAAAGAAGGCGATGCTGCCGCCGTTGGGCGACCAAATGGGTTTGTCGCCGCCCGCCGGCAGTTCCCACGTCGTCGCGACGCGTGATTTCCCGACGTGGATGAGCACCGGCGATTTCTTCCCTTCCCGCCGGAGCCGCGCCCAGTCCCCAGGTGGAACCCAGGCTTCCGCGCCGGTCGGAAGGCGCACCGCCGCCCATCCGCCGCTGGTCGCGGCGAGCTCCCAGACGCTGCGGTCGTTCAAGAGCGGACCCGGCGAGGCGTTGGAACGCGGCGACGTTCGCGTCGCGGACTCCCACGCGACGATTGTCAGGAAATCGTCGCCGTTGGGCGTCGACGCGCCGCCTCGACCGTCCAGCGCGTAGAGCTGTCCATCCAGCGACGGCAGATAGATGGTTCCGTGGGCAATAGCGGGAGTGCCGTCGGTCCCGATCCCGACCGAACCGTTCCAGACGGGCGTCGCGCCCCGATGGACTCGCATGGAACCGTCTTGGAACGCGGCGTAGGTCAGGTCGCCCGCGCGGACGGGCATCGACTTCGTGTAGGGCAGGTCCGAGCCGGTGGGCGGATTGGCGGTCGACGCTGCCAGCGGGGCGAGCTCCCCCTTGTCCGTTCCGTAAGCGACGCCGCCGATGGTCGCGCGTTGGCTGGCTCGGGAAACGACGGCTCCCGACGAGGGGTCGAGCGAGACGATGTCGCTGGGATGGACGCCAAACCACGCGAGCCCGTCGCCGGCGACAGGCGGCGACACGGTCCATCCCGGCAGAACCGCTCGCCAGAGCATCTCGCCGGTCTCGGCGGCGAGCCCATACGCGTTCGCCTTGGAATCGGCGAAGACGATCACGCCATCGACATAGGCGGCAGCTTGCTGGATCGGAGCTTCTGCGCGGAACCGCCACCGCGCGCCCCAGGAGGTCGCGCCGACGGCGTAGAACCGCCCATCCGTCGATCCGAAGTAGACGACATCCCCGATGACGATGGGGCTCGCCGTGATCGGCGCGGAGGTCTGGTACGTCCATCGGATTTTGAGGGGCGGCGCGGGTCCATCGACCGCTGCGGTTCCCGACCTGGACAGATCGCGCAGGTAGAGGGGCCAGTCCGTCGGAGCCGCGGGCTTGCGGAGGGAAGGATCGAGCGGCTTGGGCGTCGCTGCCGGCGCTCCGGCTGGCGTGGAGCCGTTCGGCGGCGGAGCCGCGCGGTCGCGGCAGCCGATCCCTGCCAGCAGGATCAGTGCCGCCAGCAGGCTGAACGCCATCGTTCGAGCGCGCCTATGTCGCTGCGCTCTTTCCACGCCTCAGCGCCGAGCCTCCAGGAGACGTGCGACGGCGTCGAGGATGCGATGCGCGACCTGCGACTTGGGCAGCATCGGCAGGGATTTCGGCTCCGACTCGCCGTCGATGAACGTGACGATGTTCGTGTCGGCGTCGAAACCGGCTCCTGGCTGGGTCACGTCGTTCAGAACGATCAGGTCGAGGTTCTTCTCGCGGAGCTTCCGCGTCGCGTTGGCGATCCCGTCGTTCGTCTCGGCGGCGAAACCGACCAGGACGCGGTTCCCTTTCTCGCCGCCGATATCAGCGGAGATGTCGGTCGTTTGGACGAGGCGCAACGTCAGCGCATCGTCTGACTTCTTGATCTTCGCGTCGGAGACGGTCTCCGGCGTGTAATCGGCGACGGCGGCGGCGAAGATGACGATGTCCGCGTTCTCTGCTGCCTGTCTCGCCGCTTGGAGCATCTCGGCGGCGGTTCCCACGTCGATCCGGCGTACGCGCGCCGGGGCGTCGAGATGCGCAGGTCCGCTGACCAGTGTGACGTCCGCGCCGCGCTTTTCGGCGGCTTCGGCGAGGGCGTAGCCCATCTTGCCGGACGAGCGGTTGCTGATGAACCGCACCGGATCGAGGTACTCGCGGGTCGGTCCCGCCGTGACGACGACGCGCCGTCCGGCGAGGTCACGCGCGGTCGATTCCGCCGTCTGGTTCCAGAGCTCCTCGATCTCGCGGAAGAGCTCGGGCACATCGCGGAGCCTGCCGCGTCCCTCGTAGCCGTCGGCGAGCATGCCGTAGTCCGGTCCCGAGAAGACTGCGCCACGCTCCGTCAGCGTCCGAATGTTCCGGACGACTGCCGGATGATCGTACATCGCGGAGTTCATCGCAGGGGCGATGAGCGTCGGGCAGCGGGCGGCGAGGAATAGGGTCGAGAGCAGGTCGTCCGCGATGCCGCACGCGAACTTGGCGATGGCGTTCGCGGTGGCTGGCGCCACGACCAGGAGCTGCGCCGCATCGGCGAGCGTGGTGTGCTCGGGCTTCCAGCCGGAGATGTCGAACGTGTCCGTGTGGACGGGGTTCCGCGAGAGCGTGGCGAGCGTCAGGGGGGCGATGAACCGCGACGCGTTGGGCGTCATGACGACGTGGACGTCCGCGCCGGCTTTCCGCAGCAGGCTGGTGAGCTCCGCCGCTTTGTACGCCGCGATGCTCCCCGTCACGCCATACAGGATGTTGACGCCTTCGAGTGGCATCGCGGCTCGTCCCCATCGATGCGGCGACGGCGGCGAACGAAGCTAGGTATCGTCGCCGTCGTCGTAGTCATCGCCGCCGATGTCGATATCGAGATCGGCGGACTCTTCGAACTCCTCGAAGATCGCGGCGACGTCCTCTTCGGCGTCGGCTTCCAGGTCGGCATCGGTATCGCCCAACGCGGGGCGTACGCCGATGACCTCAAAGTCGAGCCGTCCTTCGACGAGTTCGACAAGCGCCTGCGTGGTCGGCTTGCGAGCGGATCGGGCATGATCGCCGAAGGGGAGTTCGAGCTCGTTGAGCTCGCGGGCCCTTCGGGCGGCGATGTTGACCGCCAGGTACTTGTTGGTCACGCGCCGCTCGACGTCCTCGACGAGGATCTCGAACTCGGTAGCAGGCGGGCGATAGCGTCTCGTCGCGGGCAACGGAGGAGCGGGCTCCTCGGCGTCCTCTTCGAGAGCTTCGGCTTCCGCGAGGGTCTGGTCCACGTCGACGTCGTGATCGTTCAGTTCTTCCATCGGTCTCCCTGTTCTCGGCTCTCGTTGCGAGAGCCGCGCCGGTTCAGTCGTTCAGCCAGCGTTTCAGCGTGGAGTCGTGTTCTACGGTCAGGCGATGCCGCTCCGCCTCAATGATCGCCGCCAGCGTTTCGGCGGCTGCGTCGATTCCTGATTCGCGGTTGATGATAGCGTAGTCGTAGATGTCTGCCCGCTGGACCTCCTCGGCAGCGGCTTCCAATCGCTTCGCTCGGACCTCGTCGTCTTCGGTTCCTCTCCGCGTGAGCCTCGCCTCCAGGTCGGCGCGGCTCGGAGGCAGAACGAACACCAGAACGGCGTCTCGGTAGCGCGCGCGGATCTGGCTCGCGCCCTGCACGTCGATTTCGAGCAGCAGGTCCTGACCCTCCGCGAGGGCTTCCTCGACGGTGGATCGCAGCGTGCCGTAGTAGTTGTCTCGGTACTGGGCCCATTCGGCGAACGCGTCTTCGGCGATGCGCCGCCGGAACTCCTCGACGCTCAAGAAGTGGTACGATTCGCCGTCTGTCTCACCGGTTCGCGGGAGCCGAGTTGTCGCAGACACCGACATGCGGATGTCGCGCTTCCGACGCAACGCCTCGACGACCGATGTCTTGCCGGAGCCCGAGGGGCCCGACACCACGATCAGCAAGGGACGGTCGATCGAACGATCTGCCATGGACGCGTCCTGAACCGACCGAACCCGCCGTTACTCGACGTTCTGCGCCTGTTCCCGCAAGCGTTCGATCTCTGTCTTCATGCGGACGCAGAGCGCTACCGCGTTCGCATTCGGCACTTTCGACGAGATCGTGTTCGCCTCGCGGTTCATCTCCTGAAGGAGAAAGTCCATTTGCCGGCCGACGGCATCCGGGCTGTTCAAGCAATCGCGCAGTTGCTCCATGTGGCTGTCGAGCCGCGTGAGCTCTTCCGTCACGTCGGAGCGGTCGGCGAGGAGCCCGGCTTCGAGAACCACCCGCGACTCGTCGACGTCATGTCCGTCGCGGGTCAGGTCCTTGATGCGCTTGGTCAGCCGCTCTCGGTAGTGCTCGACGAGGTCGGGAACGGTCGCCCGAAGCTCAACCGCGATCTCGCCGATCGACGCGAGCCGGTCCGTCATCTCGCGGCGGAGCTGGTCGCCTTCGCGCTCGCGCATGGCGACGACCTCGTCCCACGCGCCCTGCAAACCTTTTTCCAGCAGCTTCCAGAGGGCTTCCGCGTCTCGTTCCGGTTCTGCCGTCGAAATGACGCCGGGGAACGTCAACACGGACGCTGCGGGAATCGAGTCCTCGACGCCGACGCTGCGAAGCACTTCACGAGCGCGCTGCGCGTAAGCACGCGCCAGATCGACATCGACCGCGAGGGTCGCCGCCCGTCCCGAACCCGTCGCCGCATAGTCGACAGACGCCGAGATGTGTCCACGGTCCGCGCACTGTCGAATCAGGGAAGTCGCCTGCGGCTCGAACGCGCTCAGCTTGGGCGGCAGTCGGAGCGACACTTGGCAGTAACGGTGGTTGACCGCCTTCATCTCGACCGTGATCGTGCCCGCGTCCGTCGCCGCGACGCTCCGTCCGAAACCGGTCATGCTGCGCATCGCGCGAGGACTCTCTTCGGTTGAGGAGCACGGCTTCGCCGCCCGTCGGCATACTACCGCAAGATACAAGTATAGCCGTGGGGAGCACGGGGCGTCAACAACCGGGAATCGCCTATAGCAGTCGGTATTGCGCCCAGGCTAGATACAGGCTCACCAGAGCGAGTGAGCCACGCAGCATCGCCACGCTCTTCGTATGGGCTTCCGTGCGCCGGATGAGTCGGCTAGCCGATCATTTTCATCGACCGCTCCCTTTCTTTCGACGGGACGCCATCCATTCAGCACTAGGGCCAGAACTGATACAGCGGCCGGTCGAACGCGACGCTCGCCAGACTCCAGGAATAGCCCAACACGTAATCCCCCAGCGCCATGCCCAGAAAGAACGGAATCGCCCGGCGATAGGCTTTCAGCCCGCTGTGCTTCAGGATGACGAACTTGCACAGCCACGCGACGAACAGTGGGCACCACAGGTTATACATGCCCCAACTGTTCGCCATCGCATAGCCCAGCGGATGCAGGGGCCATCCCAGGAACGTCGAACGCGCGAGCATCATCCCCGCCGACGCGGCGAATCCCACGACCATCGCCGCCGCCGCGAGCGCGTCCGTTTCCGTCGGGAACGCCAGCCAGCGCTCGAGCTGCCCATACAGATCGCGTCCGAATCCCAGCGCCCAGGGCCCATAGTGCCCCGTGTCCGCGCCGTGGCGGTAGTACTGCTCGCCCACCATGACGACCGTGACGACGCTCCCCACGAGCGTTGAGGCGAGGATGAGCCAGACGAACCGGCGCGGGTGCGCGCGCGTCCGTTCGGCGATCTTGAATGCCTCGAGCTGGAGCGGAGCCGGATGCGCCCGATAGGCGCGATTGAAGAAGTTGTAGAGCGCGAAGATGCCCAGGTTCCGAGGTCCCAGCCGCCGCGTTCCGAACAGGTCGATCAGCAAGCCCTGCGGCTCGATGTTGTGCAGGTCGTGGACGAGGAACCCCAGCTCCGCGCGCATGCGGGCGATCATCGTCCCCAGCGCGAAGTACATCGCGAAGAAGAGCGCGAACACCCACATCGACATCCCCGCGACGACCGAGAAGACGCCCAGATACGCCATCCCGAGCGCGATTCCGACGAACGCCGCGCGGTGCGACATCGCCTCGCCGCGCTCCGTATCGTCCGACTGCCCGCGGATCGCCGAGCGGACGGCGCGCGCCAGGTGACCCCTCGCCGTCCACAGCGCGAACCCCAGCAGCGCCATGTACGCCCCGAACCCCTGCTGATCGCCGAACGGATACCCCGGCAGCTTGTTCAGCCCAAACGCCGCCCCGACGGCAATCTCCGCCTTGTAGACCCAGTAGAACACCCAGCCGGACAGCAGCAGATCGAGCGGAATCAGAAACGAGATGCCGACCGCGAACGGGTAGAACGCCGACTGCACCGCCCCGATGCTCTGGAGCCCCAGCAGCGTGTCGATCCGCATACGCTTCACGGGCACGTAGGGCACCTGCGGGAAGATCGAGTTCAGCAGGTTCAGCACGCTGATTGCCGACGCGACGCCGAAGCCGATCCACATGACCGGCGAGCGGAAGAACCGCGCGCCGTCAAGCGTCATTTCGAGCGGAAGCTGGATGATCGGGTAGGAGAGCCGCTCATGCTCGATCCACTGTCGCCGCAGGAGCGAGTTGATGCAGATGAGCGTCGCGAACAGCGCGAACACGAACGCGAGCCACCACGCCAGAGGAGCCGCCCACGCCAGCAGGGCGCCCTTCTCGAAGAAGGAGCCCTTGCCGTCGTAGAACCCGCCCACCGCCTTCGGGTCCCAGACGGTCAGCCATCGCGGGATGTGCGGCAGGATGAGCTCGCGCCACTCGTTCTCCGGCGTGGCGAACCGGTAGGGGTAGGCGAGGATCGTCATCAGGATTTCGAGCAGATCGTGCGTGCAAAGCGCTGAGAGCACGCCCAGCATGACGTAGACGGTCATCAGCTCGCCGGCGGAGAACGCCCATCGGACGCGGACGCGGCGAAGCGCGCCGTTGGCGGCGATCATGCAGAAGAGAACGAAGACGACGTTCGAAAGGGGATGGACGAGCGTCGGGTGGGTGTAGCGCACCACCTCCATCTGCACCAGCCAGTAGACCATCAGCGGCATCAGCAGGAACCCGAAAACGACGGCGCGCGCCGTGACGGCGGGTTCCGATGATGGGGTCGTCTTGGCTTTTCGTGTCATCCCGGCTCCTTGTGGACGCGGCGGCTGGAATCCGCTCGGCATGGTGGGAGCCGGCGAGCGGTCGATGGGTTCTGCCGCGTTCGGGAGCGTCGTCGCGCTATCGGCGGCGAATCGGCTGGGTCTTGATCCGCGTGACGACGCTCCGAAGGATGCGTTCGAGCTCGTCGTCCGTGTCGGACGGCCGGAACTCGTGGGCGTCGATGACCAGCGGCGCGCCGAGGACGACGAGCGGAGCCCCCAGCGTCGGCATCGTGATCGCCTGCTCGACGCTCAATCCGCCGACCGCCTGGATCGGGATCGTCACGGCGTTGAACACGTCCTCCAGATGATCCAGCGGCGACATCGGCTTCTCTTTGCGGGCGTCGTAGCTCGTGTGAACGAGGATGACGTCGACGCCGAGGCGTTCCATGTCAACGGCGCACTGCACGGGGTCCGCCGCCGCCATGATGTCGCCCATGACGCCGATGCCGTATTCGGCTCCCGCCTTCACGACCGCGCGGATCGTCGCCGGCTCCGAAACGCCCATGACGACGACCCACGACGCGCCCGCCTTCGCCATCATCTCCGCTTCGAGGTAGCCGCCGTCCATCGTCTTGAGGTCGGCGATGATCGGATGGTTCGGGAACGCGTCGTGGAGCGCTTGGACCGCGTGGAGCCCCTCGCCGAGGATGAGCGGCGTCCCCGCTTCCAGCCAATCGACTCCGGCGGCGACGGCAACGCGGGCGAACGACATCGCCTCGTCGATGGTCGTCAGATCGAGCGATACCTGCGTGATCGGCTCCGTGACGCGGTAGGGTCGGGAGATGGGCATCGGGGTTCCTCAGGCTGGATGCAGAACGGCTTTGACGGCGTGGCGCTCTTCGGCGGCTTCGAAGGCGTGCTCCCACTCGGTGATCGGCAGGATGTGGGTAACCATCGCCTTCATGTTGACCGCGCCCGTTTCGAGCAGCGACAGGACGTTCTCCCACGTCTGCCACGTGTGGCTGTAGGTTCCTTGGAGCCGCACCGCCTTGGCGACGATGGGATCGAGGCTGATGCCCAGCGGGTCGCGGTTCCACGCGATCTTGGTGATCTGCCCGTTGCGCCGGACCATCTCGACCGCCTGGGCGATCGCGCCGTTGCCTCCGGCGGCATCGACGACGAGCGACGCGCCATCGCCGCCCGTGCGCCCCAAGACGACGGCGACGAGGTAGTGCTTCTCGGAGTCGATGACGGCGTCGAAGCCGATTTCCTCCGCCGCTGCCAGACGACGCGCGTCGATGCTCAGCCCGCTGACGATGACGCGCGCTCCGCGGATCTTGGCGATCTGCGCCGAGAAGAGCCCGATGGGTCCGGGTCCCAGCACGACGACCGTCTCGCCGGGGACGATCTCGCTCTTGACGCACAGGGCGTTGTAGGCGACGGCGATGGGTTCCGTCAGGGCGGCGTGCTCGAAGGGGACGCCTTCGGGAATGCGGTGCAGGCAGCGCTGCGGCACGCGGACGTAGCGCGTGAACGCGCCATCGACGCCGTATCCGAAGCCCTTGCGGTCGGGGCAGAGGTTGTACTCGCCGGCGCGGCAGAACCGGCAGACGCCGCAGATGACCGCCGACGTCTCGCTGACGACCCGCTCGCCGGGACGATAGGCGCGGACGTCGCTCCCCACCTCGCGGATCGTGCCGCAGAACTCATGTCCCTGGATGACCGGGACGTTGATCGGGTAGGTGATCTTGTTGCGCCAGAACTCGATATCGCTGCCACAGACGCCGGCGGCGCCGACTTCGAGGAGCACGTCGGTGGGCCCGATACTCGGCTCCGGCACTTCGCGGAGTTCGACGTTCTTGTCCTTCAGCCCGTACTTGACGACAGCTTTCATCCGCCCTGGCGCTCCTCATCCGGTGGGTGTCTGGTTCGGCGCGGTCATTCTAGCACAGGGCGATGCGTCGGCAACCGCGCTCTGTCAACGCTGGCGTCGCGTGCGCCCCGACTCTCGCCAGGGCTTGGCGGAGGGGTTCCCTATCCCTTGCGGGAGGGGGTTCGGATGCCTGGTCGAGCTCAGGGACGCAGCGGTGCGCAGGAGAACGCGGGCGCGCGGCTCGATGGGATGGCACGAACCAGCTCGGGGAACGCGTCGCGAGCGGCGTCTACTTCTACGAGCTCCGCGCCGGCTCCTTCCGCGAGACCCGCCGGATGGTGATCCACAAGTAGCTTGGCGCGAGGAAGGCTCTTGATCGCTCGTTCCACCCCTGCTAACATGCCCAAGCGCTCGGCGGACGACGCCTGCGCAAGGATCGAGGAGGCGCGCGCGGACGTTTGGAGTCCGGTTCGACCGTGGTGTATCTCGAGCGAACCCTCCTGACATCGTGACTCACGGCTAGGATGAATCCGAACGGCGCCAGGATCGGTGGGGTCTGGGCGTGATCGGAATCGTTCTGGGTCTCATGTTCGCCGTCCAGCCGTCGTCCATCGACGACCACGCCGCCCGACTGTACGACCGCAGCCTGATCGCCATTGCCCACGGAGACATCGCCGCCGCCGAGACGGCGCTGGAAGCCATCGTCGACGAGGTTCCGCTGCACCCGGACGCCGACTTCGACCTGGCGATGCTTCTCAGCCGTCAGGGCAAGTGGTCTCGCTGCGCCGAGCTCCTCCAGCGCGCCGTCGAATCCGATCCGACCCACGTGGAAGCCGCCGTCCGTCTGGGAGAAGCCCGGCTGATCGGGCTGGGCGACCCGGCGTCGGCGGTCGAGCCGCTCGAAGACGCCCTGCGACACGATCCGGCGAACGTCCGAGCCGCGCGTCTCCTGGCTCAGGCATGGGTTCGGTTGGGTCAGCCGGAACGCGCGCTTGCCGTCCTCGTCGCCGAGGGTATCAACGGGGCGTGGGATGCGCCGACGCAGACGATCTTCGCGCAGGCGCTGGCTTCGGCGGGCAGGCTTGAAGAAGCTGCCGGGGAGTTTCGCGCCGCGTTGGAGTTGGACCCGCGCCATGCCCCCGCGCTCATCGGGCTGGGGAACGTCCTGCGCCGTCTGGGTCGGACAGCCGACGCGGCTCCCGTCCTCGAATCGTTCCGCGAGACAAGCCGCGAGGACGACGAGATCATCATCCTGACCGGCTTCGTCCGGGCGGACCCGACCGACTTGGACTCGTGGTTCCGGCTTGGAATGCGATACCTCGGACGCGCGAGCTGGACGCGCGCCGCCAACGCGTTCGCGCACTGCGTCGCCGCGTCGCCGGACGATCCCTCTCCGCGTGAGGCGCTTGGATACGCGCTCCTGCAGGGCGGCAGCGCCGAATCGGCGTTGGTCCAGTTCCGCTGGCTCGTCACGCGGTTCCCGAACGTCCCCGAATACCGGAACAGCCTCGGAGCCGCCTACCTGAAGGCGAAGCAGCCGAAGCGCGCAGCCGCCGAGTTCTCCCAAGCCGTGCGGCTGAAGCCCAATGAACCCGGTTTCCGCGCCAACCTGGCGGAGGCGTACGAGCAGGCGGGCATGACGGAGCAGGCGGAACAGGAGCGCCGAGCGTTTGAGAAGCTGGTCTCCCCATAGCGGCGCGTTGGCGCTGTCCTTCCTGTTGCTCGCAGGGGGCGTCGCGGAAGAACCGTCTGTTCCGAGGCTAGAGCTGGTTCCGGTTCCGGCTGGCGAGTTCCTGATGGGCACCGACGAATGGGGCTCCGACGAGAGCCCCGCCCGGGCCGTCACACTCCCCGCGTTCTCCATCGCCGTGACCGAGACGACCAACGCCCAATACCACGCCTTCTGGCTCGCCGACGGGGGAGCGTCCAGCCGCCACACGCCTCTCAACTTCACGGACGAGGATCGCGTCGCCGCCTGGACGCGGACGGTGGCGGCGAAGCCCGATCATCCCGTCGTCGGCGTCACGTGGTTCGACGCCGCCGCCTACGCCGCGTGGCTGGGGATGCGCCTGCCCACCGAAGCCGAATGGGAGAAGGCAGCTCGCGGAACCGACGGTCGGCTGTGGTCATGGGGAAACGCCTTCGATGGGCGCATCGGCACGGCGACGCTCCACGCGAATCTGTTGCGCGACGGTTCCACACCGATGCCGGTCGGACGGTTCGTCACCGGCGCCAGCCCTTACGGCGCGCTCGACATGATCGGCAACGTCCGCGAGTGGACGGCGGACTGGTACTCGGAGACGTACTACCGCGCGTCAGGCGACATCGATCCCAAGGGTCCCGCGACGGGAACCTGGCGCGCCGTGCGGGGAGGATCGTGGACGGACCCGCCGGAGAACGGCGGCGTCACGCGCCGATACACGCAGCGCCCCGGCGTCGCGACGAGCTTCACGGGGTTCCGCGTCGCGCGGGACGGCACATGACCCGTCGATGGGCGATCCTCGCCGTGTGCCTCGTGTCGAGCCTTAGTCAGGCGGAACCCGCCATCCGATTCACGGACGTCACCGCTGACGCCGGGATCGGCTTCACGCACACCAGCGACCGCTCGGAAGCGCGGCGGCTCCCCGAAACGCTCGGCTCCGGCGTCGCATGGATCGACTACGACGGGGACGGGCTCCCCGATCTCTTCTTCGTGAACGGCGGCGATCTGGACGCGCTCGGATCGTCCACCGCGCCGAACGCCCTTTACAGGAACCGAGGCGACGGGACGTTCGAGGACGTAACGGCTTCCGCCGGAGTGGGCGGACGCGCCGGCTACGGGATGGGTTGCGCCGTCGGCGATTACGACAACGACGGCGATCCCGACCTCTACGTCACCTGCTATGGGCGGAATACGCTCTACCGCAACGACGGAGACGGGACGTTCTCAGACGCGACGGCGCAAGCGGGCGTCGAGGACTCCGGCTGGAGCTCCAGCGCGGCGTGGTTCGACTATGACCGGGACGGTCATCTCGACCTCTACGTCTGTCACTACGTCGTCTATGACCTGAACGCGTCCTACCCGCCGTGCGTCGAGCAGGGGGTGCGGACCTACTGCCATCCGCGCCACTTCGAGGGCGAGCCGGATCGGCTCTACCGGAACAACGGCGACGGAACCTTCACCGACGCGACGAAGCCCGCCGGAGCCGTGGACCTCGGCGGGATGTTCGACGGCAAGGGGCTGGGCGTCGTCGCCGCCGACGTGACGGACGACGGCTATCCCGACCTCTACATCGCCAACGACGACACACCCAACTACCTCTTCATCAACAACCGGGACGGCACTTTCACGGAGACCGCGCTGCTCGCAGGCTGCGCGTTCAGCGGAGACGGCGTCGCGCAGGCGGGCATGGGCGTCGATGCGTCCGACGTGGACGGCGATGGGCGGATCGACCTTTTCGTCACGAACCTCTGCTACGAGACGAACGCGCTCTACCGGAACCTGGGCGATGGGTCGTTCGTGGATGCGACCTACGCTGCCCATCTGGCGAACGAGAGCTACCTGCACGTCGGATTCGGGACCGGGTTCGCCGACTTCGACAACGACGGCTGGCGCGATCTCTTCGTGGCGAACGGACATATCCTCGACAACGTGGAGCAGACATCCGACACGCTGACCTACGCCCAACGCGATCAGGTGTTCCGCAGTCTGGGCGGCGGGTTGTTCCAAGACGCCTCGGCGGAGGCGGGGGAGTACTTCGCCCGGCGAGGAGCGTCGCGCGGAGCCGCCTTCGCCGACTACGACAACGACGGCGATGTGGACGTCGTCGTGACAACGTCGGGGGGCGCGCCGGTTCTTCTGCGGAACGACTCGCCGCGCGGCGGGAACTGGGCGCGGGTGCGCCTGGAGGGTCGCGGAAGCGCCCGGGACGGGATCGGCGCGCGCGTCTCCGTCACGGCCGGGGACCGCATGGACGCCCAGGAGGTCAAGACGGGTTCCAGCTACCTGAGCGCCTCGGACGCCCGGCTCCACTTCGGACTCGGCGGCGCTGACAGAATCGACCGGCTGGAGGTGCGGTGGGGTAGCGGCGGCGTCCAGATTCTCCAGGACCTTCCGGCGAACCGCGAGATCGTCGTCGTGGAACCGGAGTAGCCGTCAGGGACGCAGCGGCGCGCAGGAGAACGCGGCGGACTCGGTGGACGGCGGCAGGTCGAGGACCAGGCAGCCGCCTTCGACGCGCGGCGGCGCAGGCTGCCTGCCCTCGATGGCAAGCACGTAGGGCTTCGAGTCGATCCCGCGCTCGAGGCGCACGCGGAGCCGCTGCGCAGACTTCCCAGCGTACTGCCCTTCGATGCCGGAGCGCGCCATGCGGTAGTCGAGCTTCCGGTCCCGCCAGACGATGGACTGTCCGAACCCGGCTGCCCAAAACGACGACGGGACGTTCGGCTTGAGGATCAGCGAGCCATCCAGTTCGAGCTGCGTTCCGAGCAGGAACCGGTGGACGATCCGGATGAGGTTCGCGGGGTACTCGCAGTAGGTGTTGGGTCCGGCGGGCGTTCCGTCCGGGGGATGGTAGCGCTCGCGCCAGTAGTAGCCGTTGTCCTCCCCGATCCGAGCGACGCGCTGGAGCGACGCGGCGATGCCCTTGCCGTCGGCCATGCGCGCCCGCGCCCAGCACTCGACATACCAGACGCGCCCCATCGCGGCGAGGTCGTGCCGGTGGCCGGAATGGGTGAACTCCCACTCCTCGTAGGAATCCGGGCGCGTCGCGATGCCGGTCGGGACGCCGCCATAGTAGAAGCCGGCTTCGTCGCGGACCCGCTCCCACGCGCTGGCTTGCTGGTCGGGGTCGCCGACGTCTGCCGCGAGCGCCGCCCAGTTCGTGTCGGTCAGCCCGTGCGCGTCGATCAACCCGCGCTCCGGATGGATGTATTCGCCGAAGTGGTCGCCCG
>VGLH01000087.1 GCA_016866785.1 Candidatus Poribacteria bacterium | reverse complement strand
CTTCGCGCCTTGAGGTATTCGACCGCGCTGCTCAGGTCGCGCAGCACGGCTCCCTCGGTCAACGCGCTCTCGACTGCGCTTGGCACGTTTCCACGGTAGAGGTTCACCGCGAGGACGACGAAGTCATCCGACAGCGCCAGCCGGCGTGCACTCGCCTGGATCGCGTCGTTCATGCCCTGCCAGTCGTGCTCGACGACGACCGCCGGGTGGGGTGGAGTCCCTCCTTCAGGCAGCGTCAGATAGGATCGAGCGGTCTCATCTCCGCTCCGGTAGGATACGATGGACGACGTCGGTCCCGCCTTCGCCTCTGCCCTTCGGACGGCGATGTGCCGGGGCACGGCGACGCCGAAGGTCATCGTCGCGAAGAAGAGCACGATCACTCACGTCAGCATCGACCCCTCGCCTCGCATCTTCGCAGTCGAGTGGAACCGTCGTGGCAGAGGGTGTGTCACGCGACTCGGCGACGCCTGAGTCTGACTTCCGCCCAACGTCCGACGTACCTATGATGATACGGCACGCTGGGGGTCGCCCCAAGGTGCGGCGTACCAGGTTCCACGCATATTACGAGGAGTTTCCGATGCGCATCACGGATGTTCGGGTCATCGTCACTTGCCCGACGCGCAACTACGTCTTCGTCAAGATCGCGACCGACGAAGGGATCACCGGCGTTGGCGAGGGAACGCTCAACGGGAGCGAGCTAGCCGTCGCCACCGCCATCGAGCACGTCAGCGAGCTCCTCATCGGGCTCGACCCGATGCGCACCGAAGACCTGTGGAGCCTCGTGTACCACTGGACGTACTGGCGCGGCGGACCCATCTACATGGCGGCGCTGGCTGCGATCGACATCGCGCTGTGGGACATCAAGGGCAAGGTCGCGAACCTGCCGATCTACCAGCTCTTGGGCGGCAAAGCCCGCGACGGCGTCTTGACGTACGGACATGCAGGCGGTTCGTCGCCGGAAGCGGTCGCCGAGAGCGTCCGAGGATTCCAGGAACGCGGGTTCAAGGTGATCCGCGCCCAGATGGGAGGCTATGGCGGCGGCGGCATGTCGCGGCAAGATCCACCCCACCGCTCGGGAGTTCCGGGAACATCCTATTTCAATGCCTCCGCCTATCTCGCGGAGACCCCCCGGCTGTTCGAGCACTTGCGCACCGAGCTGGGACCCGAGGTCGAGCTCCTCCACGACGTCCACGAGCAGTTGACGCCGGTCGAAGCCGCGTGGCTCGCTAAACACTTGGAACCCTACCGGCTGTTCTACCTCGAAGACGCGCTACGACCCGAGCACAAGGAGAGTTTCCGCCTCATTCGACAGGCGAGCACAACGCCCCTCGCCATCGGCGAGATCTTCACGTCACGATGGGACTGTCTGCCGTTGTTCCAGGAGCAGCTCATTGACTACATCCGCATCAAGCCGATCCACGTCGGGGGCATCACAGAGGCGAAGAAGATCATGGTTCTGGCGGAACCGTACCAGATCCGCTCAGCGTTCCATGGCGCAGCCGACATCGGACCCATTGGGCAGGCGGCGTCGCTGCACGTCCAGATGGCGATCCCCAACTCTGGCGTGCAGGAGTGGTCCGACTTCGGTGCAAAGGGCAACGAACGGCTGCATGAGGTCACCAGCGAGCCATGCCGCTGGGAAGACGGCTACGCCCATCCGCACGAAAAGCCGGGACTGGGCATGGATGTGAACGAAGCCGCCGCCGCGAAATACCCGTATCGGAGGGCGTTCATGCCAATCGTCCGGCGAGCCGATGGGACAATGCACGTCTACTAGAGCATACGGTCGAAAGTGGAGTCGGGTTGGAGGCGTTGGATAGGACCGTCGCTGTGACGGTTCGATGCGGCGAAGATCACGGCGTCGGCATCGGCGGCGCCGACGGTTCCGTCCAGGATGTCGCGCAGTTGTTCGACGGCGTAGTGGATCCGCGACTTCACGGTTCCCAGCGACACGCCCAGGTGGGTGGCGATCTCTTGGTAGTTCATGTCGTGGTAGACGCGAAGGCGCAACACCTCGGCGTGCTTGGGCGATAGATGCGTGAGACTCCGCCGAACGGCTTCGAGGGTCTCGTTGCGGCAGAGCAGATCGTCCGCTGGGCTGACGCGGCTGTCGGCGATGGTGTCGCGTAGCGGCGAGGCATCGTACGCCGACGATCTCGGCTCGTCCAGGGACGTGAACGCATCGTGCGCGCGACGGCGTCGCTCGTCGCGGGACAGGTTCTGGGCGATCTTGCGCACCCAGGTGGTCCAGCGAGCGCGCGGGACGTAGCGCTTCCGCGCTCGATAGGCTCGGATGAAGGTCTCCTGCGCCAGGTCCTCTGCCGTTTCCTTGTTTCCGAGAACGTTGGCGATGTAGAGGGCGAGTCGTACTCGATGCCGGTTGACGAGCTCCTCGAACGCAACGACATCGCCGCTGCGGGTCCGCATCATCAGCTCTTCGTCGCTGACATCGCTCAAGCAATCCATGTTCGCTCGTTCCAGTTGGTCAGAGCCACCGAGGTCCGATACGCACACCGATCTTGGCGTAGCAACTGTTGTGCCAATGTTACATGGCGCTCTGCGGACGCGCGTCTGAACCCGTCGCGGACGCTGTGCGTTCCATCCCGATTTGCTGCGGAACCGCGCCCTCGTTGAGTTTGCTCGCCTTTCCCGCTTGGCTTGGTCAGCATGGGTCGCGCCGCGTTGCCGACCCGACGATTCGATCATGGATGTTCCGGCTGTCTACTTCTGTGTACAGTCGAGATAGTCACCGGCGCAGGCGACACGAAGACGCCCTGCGGTTCCCATCGAGGGTGAACCACAGGGCGTCTCGGCTAGGATCGTAGCTTCGGTGATGTCGTCAGTTCGCCTTCAGCGTTCCCCAGGTGATCGCAGCCTTGCCGACGGGTTCCACAGCCGTCGCGCTGGAGAGAACCAGCATCGGATCGCCGATGTCGGCGTGGTCGCAGCTAGCGCCGTCACCCCCGTCGGTAATGGTGATCGTCAGCTCTTTGGCTCCGGCAGGGATCGCGAACTCGATCAGCTTGCCGGGAACCTGCTTGTTGGCGTCGACGCCTTTCTGGACGCCCGACTTCGCCATCTCCTTGCCATCGACGCTGAAGATGAAGTCGGACGAACCGCCGTGCCCGCACTCCGGCGCGGCGAGCCCACCGTCCTTCTCGTCATCCATACCGACGACAGCGGACAGCTTCGTGTAGGAACCGGACGCCATGCTGTAGACGAACTTCGCCGCCGAATGCGTGCCGATGCCGCGCTGGTATCGGACGCCGCCGATGGTGATGAAGTTGCGCGTGCCAGGACCTTCGCCGATGGACGCATTGTCCTCCACCAGGGGTCCGCCCCAGCCAGCCCACTCGGCACCAGGGTTTGTCGGATTGAGTCCGCAGTCGTTGGGCTTCGAGGAGTTGCCGCCCGCTAGCGCCAGGTAAACGACGCCCTTGCTCGCCTTGACTTCCTTGTCGAACTTGACGTCCTTGGCCGCCTTCGCGATGTCCTTGCACTGCGCGTACGCGGACTGCGCGCCGACCACCGCGAATCCAACTGCCAAGACAGCGATGACGCTCCAACGAGATGCCATGGAATACCCCTTCCTCGGTAGGTCTCTGCCGACCACGCCGGAACCTGGCGCCGCCGGTCCCGCCCGATCGGACTACATGCGCCGCAGCGTTCCCCAGGTCGTCGCCGCCTTGCCAGCGGGCTCGACGGCGAGAGCTGCGCCCGTGAGCAGCTTCGCATCGCCGAGGTCGCCGTGGTCGCAGCTAGCGCCGTCACCGCCGTCGCCGATGACAATCGTCAGTTCCCGCGCCCCGGCAGGGATGTCGAATTCGACGCCGTGGCCAGCCACCTGCTTGTTGGCATCGACGCCCTTCAGCACGGGCGATTTGTACATCTCCTTGCCATCGATGGTGAATGTGAACTGCGACGAGCCTCCATGGCCGCACTCCGGCGCAGCGAGTCCGCCATCCTTCTCATCGTCCAATCCGACGACTGCCTGGAATTTCTTGTAGGTGTCCGTCGTCAGGTCATAGATGAGCGTGCCGACAGAGTGCGTTCCGACGCCTCGCGCAAAGCGCGTCCCGCCGATCGTGATGAAGTTGCGCGTACCGATCCCTTCGCCGATGGACGCGTTGTCGGTGTCGAGCGGTCCGCCCCATCCGGTCCATGCGGCGGCGTCGTTCTTCGGGTTCTGACCGCACTTGTTCGCCTTCGACGCGCCGCCTACCAGCGACAGGTAGACGACTCCGGGCCTCGCGTCGGCTTTGACTTCCTTGTCGAACTTCACGTCCTTGGCGGGCTTCGCCAGGTCCTTGCACTGGGCGTAGGCTGACTGGACGCCCAGCCAACTCAACCCCAGCGCGATCGCGCCAATGATGACATGTCGCGTTCTTGCCATTTCGATGCTCCTCAGTCGAGACGCCTCACAACGGGCTGCCTGTGGACGCATATCACCGGCCCTACCACAATGACGACGCGCACGATTCCATTCGGGAACATGTTACCGGAGTCTAACAATAGTAGCAAGAGCCGGAAGCATTGGACGCCCATCGATGCATGCACTCACCACGTTTTTCCGCGTATCCTCCGGCACGGCTCCGTGTTGGCTCGATGTTTCCAAAGTATCACAGGCACAACGCGCGCCAGACCCAACCTCCGCATCGGTGAACCATGCCGCGCGGCTGGACGTTTGTGTCCAAGACGGGAGCCCCCGCCCTCCGCCGATCGGCTCCCATGACATCCGGAGTGACGCATGATGTTCACGAGCTTGCGCCCCCTACGTTGGGCTTTCGTCGCCTGCTTGCTGGTGGGAGCCGCATCGACGGCACGGTCCGTCGAGGTCACCGATTCGCAGTCCGTCACCGTCTCCGAGACGCTGCCCCGACAGGAGTTCGGGCCCACGATCATCGGCTTGCCTGCCGGCTTCACCGTCGCGCTCGACCTGAACATCGCTTACCGCGTCGACGTGAAGATCGGCGGCACGAGCTTCTCGCTCACGGGCTCCGGCGGATCGGTATCCGGTTCGTACCCGGTATCCCTCGTCAAGGGCGTGACGGTCGACGTCGTCGAGACCTACACGTTCACCGCAAGCGCGGACGCCGTGTTCGTCCGAGCCACGTTCCCCGTCGCCAAGGTGGTCCGCTGGTCGATCACACCATCGGAGACGGGCGACTACGAGTTTTCGATCATAGGAGCCGTCCGGAACCTGGCGCTGGACGTGATGGGCGACCTCACCGGCTCCGTCCGGTCGGATGTCGTGGGACCCGTGGTCACGCTCTCGGTCTCGACGGCGCGCGACATCGCCATCGGCTCCACGGTCGGCTATGTCGGCACGTTCGCCGCCACATTGGATCGAACGTCGAAAGCCAGGTTCGCCGGTGTCATTCCGCCTCCGATTCCGCCTCCGCCGCCTCCGCCGCCGCCTCCGCCGGGGTTCCCACCGACCGATCCGCAAAGCCAGCGCGCCGATGCCGCGATCAAGACCGCCGTCGCGCGCCTGGCAGCCCTCCGCGTCGAGATCAAAGCCTCGGGCCTCGAGCTGGCGTATGCCCGCCTCACCGAGCTCCTGAACACATCCATCGCCGACGCGCAAGCATCGCTTCTGCGAGGCAGGCCAGCGGATGCTGAACAGAGCATCGCCCGAGCAGAAGCTATCCTCGACAGCATGGAGAAGGAAGCCCACTACCGGAAGAAGCTGAAGGACGCGATGGAGGAGTACGACTCGCTGGGCAAGACCGCCAAAGGCGCCGGCGTGGCGATTCCAGCCGAGAAGGCGGCGGAGTTCGATGCGCTCATCAAGCGGGCAGAGGAAGCCGCAGCCAAGAACCTGTTCCGCGACGCCGAACGGCTGGTCGGCGAAGCTCGCAAGGTGATCGACGAGATCCGCAAGAGCTCCAAGGCGCTGAACAAGAAGGGGAAAGAGAACGCCGACGACGCCCGCAAAGCCGCCAAAGATGCCAAGGACTCCGCCGACCGAGCCGCCGACGCCTCCAAGAGGGCTGCCGATGCGAGCGCTCGTGACGCGGACGATGCCCTCGAAGAAGCCCTCGAAGCCGCCAGACGCGCATCTGAAGCCGCCGCCGATGCTGCCGAACGAGCCAAGCGCGCGAAAGACCCGTCCGACGATAAGGACGAAGCCTCCGAGCGCGAAGCAGATAGCGCCAGCAACGAGGCAATTGCTGCTGCCCTGACTGCTGCCCGGAATGTGGCTGAAGCGGCTCAGCGCGTCGCAGACAACGCGCGCAAGGCGGCGGATGCTGCGCGCCGCGCCGTCGGCGAGGGCGACGTTCCTTCGCGTCGAGCGGCGGAACCGGCTCTTCTCGCGGCAGAGAACGCTGCGCGCCGCGTCGCTGAAGCAGCGGCGCTGGTCGCCGAGAACGCTCAGCGTGCCGCCCAAAGAGCCGTTGAGAAGGCGAAATCCGGCAAGGACGAGGATCGCGCGAAGGCGGATGCGCTCGCGAAGGAAGCGCTGGCAGCGGTCGAGGACGCTGACGCCAGAGTCGCTGCCGCTGCCGAGCTCGCCGCCGCCAACGCCGCGACCGGCAGCGCGACGGAGGCGCTCCGCGCCGCCGGAGCCGCCAGCGAAGCGCTCAAGAAGCCGACCGCCGAGGCGCAGAAGCTCGCGCGGCAGGCTGGTGACGCCGTGAGAGCCGCCCAGGAGATCGCCGCGAAGGCTCTGCGCGAGGCGGAGCTCGCAGCGTCGAAGGCGGCATCGGGCGGAGCTGCCGCCAAGGAGGCCGCCGCCAAGGCGAGGGAAGCCGCTGAGAAGGCGAAGCAAGCCGCCGCCCAGGCTGCGGCCGAAGCCAGGAAAGCCGGCAAGAAAGCCGCCGACCTCAACGACGACGGGGCGAACGACATCGTCGATCTGGTGCTTGTCGCCAAGGTGTTCGGCACGTTGACCGTCAAGCTGGACGTGCAGGCGAAGGTGAGCGACATCAACGGCGACGGCGAAGTGAACATCGCCGACCTCGTGTTCGCGGCTCAGGGCTTGCTCGACGGAGCGATCCTGTCCAACCTGACCGGCATCCTGGGCGCACCGTCGCAAGCCCCAGGGCTCGAGCTGCGGGTCCAGCCGCTCTCAGACGAGGGCGCGTATCGGACCGTGCAGGTCGATGTCGTTGCGACCGACGTCGCCGTCGCGCAGGGGTTCCAGCTCGACCTCGCCTTCGATCCCGGCAGTCTGGAAGTCGTCGAGGCGCGGGGCGGCGAACTGCTGACGCGCGACGGCGCGGACGCCTACTGGCACACGCCGCAGCCCGAGACGGGCGTCGTGTCGTTTGCTGGCGTGCGCCTGTCGCCTGAAGCCGTGAGCGGCTCCGGCGTCGTCGGCAGCGTCGTGTTCCGCCTCTTGTCGGACCGATGGCAAGTTCAGAGCCCGCTGAGAGACGCGACGGTGCGCGTCGCTGACGGTCGCGGAAGAGTCGTCGGATCGCGCATCGGCGGCGGTGCGTTAACGTTCGCGGATGCGCTGCCGCCCCTGCGCGCGCGTCTCATGCAGAACTACCCGAACCCGTTCAATCCTGAGACGTGGATTCCGTACCAGCTTCCGGAGTCGGCGGATGTCTCGATCCGCATCTTCGATCCGCAGGGCGCTCTCGTTCGGACGCTCGATCTGGGAGCTCAACCCGCCGGATATCACGTTGTCAAGGGAGAAGCCGCGTACTGGGACGGCTCGAACGATTTCGGCGAGCGCGTCGCGAGCGGCATGTACTTCTACACGATCCGCGCCGGCTCCTACGCGGAGACGCGGAAGATGCTCATCCTCAAGTAATGCCATCCCACAGGGGCGGACGGCGCGGGTCCGCCCCCACCTTCCTTGCGACCATCGATTGCTGAGCTCCGCGACGACGGCGGAGAGGCCGCCGTCGTCGGCGACCTCGGTCGGCTATACTTTGGCGTGGATGGACCGTTCGTGACGGTCATCTGCTTTTCCGCACGAGCCGTCCGGAGACAGCCGATGGACGCCTCGGATCGCGCCGCCACGCTGGGCGCATTGCGCCAACAGTCCCCTGAGAAGTTCGCGTCGCAGACGCGGATCTTCGAGCGCATCCATCGCGGCGACCGCATCTTCGTCGGAACCGGATGCGGCGAGCCCCAATACCTCGTCCAAGCGCTCGTCCAGTACGTCCAGTCTCATCCCAAAGTCATCTTCGACGCCGAGGTGTTCCATGTGTGGACGCTCGGAGTCGCGCCCTACACCGAAAGTAAGTTCCGACAGAACTTCCGGCACAACTCCTTCTTCGTCGGAACCACGACGCGCGATGCCGTCAACGCCGGGGCCGCCGACTACACGCCCGTGTTCCTCTCCGGGGTTCCAGAACTGTTCCGGCGCGGGCTCGTCGCCATCGACGCGGCGCTCATCCAGACGTCATTGCCAGACCGACACGGGTACCTGAGCCTCGGAGTCAGCGTCGATATCGTCAAGGCAGCGGCGCAGCACGCGAATCTCGTCATCGCCCAGGTGAACGCGAACATGCCGCGCGTCCACGGCGACTCGTTCATTCACATCGATGACATCGACTTCCTCGTGCCCCACGACGAGCGGCTGTTGGAGTACCACCCCGATGTGGACCGGCAGGTCGCCCCGTTGATCGGCGAGCACGTCGCGCGACGCGTTCAGGACGGCGACACGATCCAGGTTGGGTACGGCGCGCTTCCGAACGCCATCCTCGCGAACCTCAAGGGCAAGCGCCATCTGGGCGTCCACTCCGAGCTGCTCAGCGACGGCATCGTCGAGCTCATGCGCGAGGGCGTCATCGACGACAGCCGCAAGACGGTGCTTCGCGGCAAGACCGTCGCCGCCTTCTGCATGGGCAGCCGCGAGACCTACGAGTACCTCGACGACAACCCCGCCGTCGAGTTCCGCCCCATCGACTACACGAACAGCCCGCTGAACATCGCCCGGAACGCGAACATGGTCGCCATCAATACAGGCTTGGAGATCGACCTTATCTGTATAGCCATCCCGGCGAAGGCGACCCTTGGCGTCGTTCGCCAGTGCGCGGAGCGGGGCGTTCGCAGCGCCGCGATCATCACATCGGGGTTCTCGGAGATCGGGAACCTCGAAGAGGAGCGTCGGATCGTCTCTGCCGCCCGCGAGCACGGGATGCGCGTCCTGGGTCCCAACATCTTCGGCGTCTACTCATCCGTCGCGTCCTTGAACGCGACCTTCGGACCTCGTGATGTCGCGCCTGGGAACGTCGCGATCCTGACGCAGAGCGGCGCGCTGGGCATTGCGATGATGGGGAAGACGCACACGGAGAGGATCGGGCTCTCGGCGATTGTGTCCGTCGGCAACAAGGCGGATGTCGATGAGGCGGATTTGCTGGAATACCTGATCGCCGACGAGAGCACGCGCGTCGTCCTGATGTATGTCGAGGGCGTGAAACACGGTGAGCGATTGGTTCGAATGCTGCGGCAGACGACCGCGCGCAAGCCGGTCGTCGTCCTGAAGTCGGGAAGATCGCAGCGCGGCGCGCTCGACGCGGCGTCCCATACGGGCTCCCTTGCCGGCGCAGACAACGTGTTCTCCGACATCATGCGGCAGTGCGGCGTGCTCCGCGCGAGCTCCATCGAGGAAGCGCTCGAATGGTGCAAGTTTCTCGCATCGGCTCCGGCTCCGCGAGGCGAGAACGCCGTTATCCTAACGAACGGCGGGGGGATCGGCGTTCTCGCGGCGGACGCATGCGAGCAGTACGGCGTTCGGCTGTTCGACGACATCCCGAAGCTCGGAGAAGCGTTCCATGACGCCGTACCGGACTTCGGTTCCACGAAGAATCCGGTCGACATCACGGGTCAAGCGACGCTGGAAGACTACCGGCGGGCGCTCGACGCGGCGGTTCGGCACGAAGACATCCACTCCGTCATCTGCCTCGGATGTGAAACGGCGGTGCTCGACACGGCGGGACTCACGGCGACTGTGGAGGGCGCGTTCGACGCCAGCGGCGCGCAGAAGCCGATGGTCTTCTCGTTCGTGGGTGGCGTCCAGATCGACCGGGGCATCTCGGAACTGCGTCGGCGCGGCGTGCCGATCTATGGCGAACTGGACCAGGCGATCTCATGCCTGGGGGCGCTCTACACCCACACCCGCCACGCAAGAACCGCTTCCGTCGAATCTTGTGACAGTGCGCCGATGCCGGACCTAGACATTGCGCGTGTGGACGAAGCGACGCGCTGCGCTCGCGAGGAAGGACGGACGTTCCTGCTCGCGCACGAAGCCGCCGATGTGATGGCTGCCGCCGGAGTGCCCATGCCCGAGAGCGCCGTGGTTCGGACCCTCGATGGCGCGTTGTCGACGGCGGAGCGGCTGGGATACCCGGTGGTTCTCAAGATCGTCTCGAAGGACATCCTCCACAAGAGCGACGCCGGAGGAGTCGCGCTCGACCTGGAGAGCGAATCCGAGGTGATCGACGCGTACCAGGCGATCCTCGTCAATGCCCGCCGGTACCGTGCGGACGCCGTCATCGAGGGCGTCGAGGTGACGCAGATGATTCGTCCGGGCACGGAGACGATCGTCGGAGCTCGGAGGGACCCGGCGTTCGGATCCATCGTCATGTTCGGGCTGGGCGGCGTGTACGTGGAAGTGCTGAAGGATGTGGCATTCCGCGCCCTGCCGCTGGATCGCGATGCCGTGCTGGCGATGATCGGCGGCATCCGCGCGCACCCGATTCTGTTCGGCGTGCGAGGCGAGGAGCCACGAGACGTGCAATCGCTGTGCGACTGCATCCTCAAGGTGTCAGCGATCCTCCAGCGCTGTGAATTCATCTCCGATCGCGAGGTCAATCCGCTCATGGTCTATGAGCAGGGACGGGGCGTGCGAGCCGTGGGCCCGGATCCTGGTGACTGCCGAGAAGGGGGCGTCTCGATGAAGCCACTGATCGTCGCTTCGACCCGCCGGAGCGCTGGGAAGACGAGCCTCATCGCCGGGATCGCGAAGGCGCTGGGCGCGCGCATCGGCTACGCGAAGCCCTTCGGCGATCGTCTGCTGTACCGCAAGAAGCGGCTGTGGGACTACGACGCGGCGTTGATGGCTTCAGTCTTCGGGCTCGAACCCGATCCCCAGGACATGACCATTGGGTTTGACCACTCGAAGCTACGGTACATGTACGACCGAGAGGCGGCCCGGGAGAAGGTCGTCGCCTTGGCGGATGCCGCCGCGATGGGGCGCGATATGCTGTTCCTGGAAGCCGGGAGCGACTGCGCGTACGGAACCTCGGTCGCGCTGGACGCCGTCTCCCGCGCGTCGTACGTGGAGGATCGCGTGCTCATCGTCGCGAGCGGATCCAACGGCATCGTGTTGGACGACCTGCTCCACGTCGCGAGGCACGAAGGGGCGTCCTCGCTCGCAGGCGTCATCGTCAACAAGGTCGCGGACGTCGAGGACTTCCGCACCACGTATGGAGACGCCGTCGAGGAAGCCGGCATCCCGCTGCTGGGAACCGTGCCATACGTGCCGGAGATGACTCGCGTCTCGATGGATTACCTGGCGGAAGCGCTGTTCGCCAAGACGGTCGCCGGAGCCGACGGGCTCTCGAACGTTGTCGAGAACGTCCTCGTAGGGGCGATGTCCACCAACGAGGTTCTGCGCGCACCCGTCTTCGCCAAACCCTCCAAGCTCGTCATCACGAGTGGCGACCGCAGCGACATGATCCTCGCGGCGCTCGAGACGGATACGGCGGGGATCGTCCTGACGAACAACATCCTGCCGCCTGCGAACGTCATCGCGAAGGCGACGGAGCGCCGGGTTCCCATGCTGCTGGTTACCGGGGATACGTTCCAGACGGCGAAGCTCGCCGACGACATGGAGCCGTTGCTGACAGCTTCCAGCGCGGACAAGACCGCGCGGCTGGAGCGCCTGGCGAGGGAGCATATCCGGCTCGACGAGCTCACGCGCGTCGCGTTGGGCTGACGAGTGCAGCGGCGCGGCGTTGGATAGTGTCTCGACCTGAGCGCAATTGAGGAGATGGCCCTGTGCGTGCGAATCGCGACATCGCGGTGCTACGACCCGACGCCACCTTCGGAGCCCGCAACGGCGGCTGGGCGTACGACGCCTACCCAGAGATGGAAACGCTCGACAAGGGACGCGCGATCACAATCGCCGAGATCGAGGGGCCCGCCGTCATCACGAACCTGCACACGACGCAGCACTGGATCCACGACGACGCCCTCACGCCCGACGAGCGCCGCGCCCTGACCTCGCGCGGCGTGCTGCTGGAGATCACCTTCGACGAGCACCCGGCGCCATCGGTGCGCGTGCCGCTCGCGGACTTCTTCGCCGACGGCTGCTGCGGCAGGGCGCAGCACTTCTCGACGCCGTTCGTGGAGAAGGCTCCCGAGTCCTACAACTGCTTCCTGCCGATGCCTTTCGCACGCTCCGCTCGCGTTGTGCTGCGGAACGAGACCTCCTACAACCTGGGCAACTACAGCTTCGTCGAGTTCGAGACGCTCCCGGAGTGGGACGCCAGGCTGGGCTACTTCCACGCGACGTGGAACCGGTTTGCGTTTCCGCTGTACGCGGACACCGATCAGTCGTTCTTCCATGTGGATGGCAGCGGGCATTTGGTCGGGAGGGCGTGGAGCGTTAGCACGGACGAGCCGTACTTCCGCGACTTCCACTTCGTCATGGAAGCCAACAACGAGTTCCGGCTGGACGGCGAGACGAAGCCGCGAGCGGATTACCTGGGCACGGAGGATTCGTTCGGCTTCAGTTGGGGGTTTCGACAGCCGTTCATCGGGCTCTACAACGGGATGAACCTGGTCCAGGGGCAGGAGCCGTCGCTGCTGAGCATCTACCGGTTCCGCCAGACGAACCCGATGCGGTTCCGGCGAAGTCTCGACCTGCGAGTCGATTGGTCGCACGAATGGCGCGGGAACGCGCCGCATCAGGAGCGCATGGCAGCCATCCGCGAGTCGGACGGTGGGTGGATCGACTACGCGACGACGTTCTACTGGTACCAGGAGCACGTCGGCTACGAACACGCGCCGCTGATGCCGCTCGACGAGCGTGCCAAGACGCTGCTGCACCCGAACCCAGCCGAGGATGCCTAGCCGACTACGCTCGCGTGGTCGTAATGGCGGCGATGGCATCGGAAACAAGCGCAACGGTCACATTACAGACGACGGATGAAGCCGACATAACCGCGTTCGTAGTACTAGGCGCTCGGCTCGACGACGGCGCGGATTCCGGGCCACTCTCGCCAGATGTCCGTGTAGGCGTCGAGCCCGACCTCCTCGTAGTCCTTGTGTCGCGCTCGGAAGATCGCGGCATACCGGATGTTGCACGATCCGTTGGGCGCGGCCGTGTGAACCAGTTGGTGATGGGTCAGCACGACGTCGCCGGGCTCGCCGGTGATCTGCAGCGGCGGCTCCGGCAGCTCGACGCGCGGCATCCCTTCCGCGAGGACTTCGTGTCCGTGTTCGCGGAAGTAGCTCTCGAAGAACGTGTGCGACCGGGGCCAGACGGTGAAGTTCCCGCTGTAGGTTGTCGGCAGATCGCTCAGCAGGCAGACGGCGAGCGCTGTGAACCCGCGTCGGTAGACGCCGCGCTCCATTCCGTTGGAGCCACTGCCCAGCCCGTCGAGGTGCCCGCCGGGTTCCCCCGGAACCGAGTACAACGGACCTGGGAACCGCAACGCGATCTGCGCCGCGCCCGCCGGCATGACGTTGCCCTCGCCGAACATCGACTCCAGGATCGGCAGGATCGGCGAGCGGTTGAACAGGTTCGTGATCGCCGGATGGCGCTGCGCGTCTCGACAGTAGGATTGCGCCCGGAACGTTGGCAGGTCATCCTTGTTCATCCCTTCGCTTCCGAGCGAGTGATTGATGACCTGCCGCGCCGCATCGACCATGATGCGCGGAATCGCTCCCCTCAGCGCAATGTATCCCAGTTCGTAGAACTCTCGCTTCTGCTTCGGCGTCAGGTCCACATCGTCCTCCTTTGGGTCAACTCACGTCGGCGCGAATCGTGGTGCGAGTCTAACCGAATCCGATCTCGGCTGGAACCTGGCTCTGCGCTAACGGGAACGCGTTTCGGGCTCGCCGTCGAATTGCTATGGGTACCTCGCCGCGCTATACTTCGCGTTGCGCCGTCAGCGCGACGGCTGACCACAGGAGACAACAATGCCTTTCAATCTGGGTCCGCTGGAGATCACTCTCATCATCGTGATCGTCCTGCTGTTCTTCGGTCCCAAGCGACTGCCGGACATGGCGCGGTCCGTCGGGCAGGCGATTCAGGAGTTCAAGAAGGCGGGCAAGTCGGTACAGAACGAGATCACCAGCGCCATCGAAGACAACGACACCCCGAAGACCACCGCGTCCGCCAACAAGACCGAAACCCCGCCCAAGGCATCGTAGCGTTCGACGGATCGCCGATAGGAGCCAGAGCGCTTGCGGCGCAGAGCTGCCAGTCCTGAAGGCTCGATGACGTTTCTCGAGCACCTGGATGAGCTCAGAACGCGTCTCATTCGCTCCCTGATCGCCCTCGGCGTGGGGGTCGCGCTCGCGTTCCCCTTCCGAAAGCAGCTCTACAACCTGCTGCTCACGCCCCAGAACATGCGCCTGCAGAACGTCTTCGCGGGCATCATCGAGCGCATCGGCAACCTGGGAATCGGCTCCGACACGACGCGCTTCCTCGAGCTCTGGCTCCGAGCCAACGCCTCCGACACGACCCACTTCGTCCCCAACTTCCGCAGCCCGATGGAGCCGTTCACAGCTCTGTTCAAGCTGTGCATCGCGGCGGGGATCGTGCTGGCGTCGCCGATCATTCTCTACCAGGTCTGGGCGTTCGTCCTTCCGGCGCTGAAGCACCGCGAGAAGCGCGTCGCTCTGCCCCTCTTCGTCGTGATGACCGCCTTCTTCCTGTTCGGCGTGGCGTTCGCATTCCTCGTCGCCGCGCCGCTCTTGCTCGAGATGTCGGCGAATCTGTGGCGTTCGAGCGATATCGTTCTCAAGCCGGAGAACCTGTGGACGTTCGACGAGTACATCGGCTTCCTGATGCAGCTCGTCCTTGCGTTCGGAATCGCGTTTGAACTACCTTTGGTGATGGCGTTCCTGGCGCGCATGGGCATCATGCAGCCCGGCACGTTCCGCGAGCATCGTCGCTATGCCATCCTGATCCTCGTCATCGTCTCAGCGGTCCTCACCCCAGGCGATGTCGTCCCCATGGCGATGATGGCAGGTCCCCTGCTCGCGCTCTACGAGATCGGCATCCTGATGGCGTCTTACGCGGCGCGTCGGCGTATGCGTGCCGCACGAGCGGCTGGAGAACTCGCGGATGGCTCCGGATAGCCTGCAGCAGCAGCTCAAGACGCTCCTCGAGCTCCAGATCGTCGATGAGCGCATCGCCAAGCTCACGAGCCAGCGTGAGACACTCGTGCGCCGACGCAAGCAGGTGGATGCCGCCCAGAAGCAGCACGACGACGCCCTTGCCGCGAAGCAGCATGCGCACCAGGCGGCGCAGGTCGAGCAACGCTCGAAGGCGACCGAGCTCCGAGGATTGCAGGACCGGCTCGCGAAGTACGAGGAACAGCAGAGGAACGCTCGCGACGCCAACGAATACACCGCGCTGACGTCCCAGATCGCCACGACGACCAAGGTGATCGACGCGATGGAGGAGCAGGCGATTGCCGCCATGCTCGGCGTGGACGAAGCCGCCGAGGCGCTCGAGCAGGAGCGCCAGACCTGCGAACAGGAACGCTCGACCGCGAACGCCGAAAGAGCACGCCTCGACGGAACTGCACAGAAGCTCGACGCCGAGCTGAACAAGACCCGCGCCGCCAGAGACGCCCGCGCCCAACTCGTCCCCGCCAAGCTTCTCTCCGACTACGCGACATGGCGAGAACGGCGCGGCATGACGATGGTGGCTCGTCTCATCGGAGACACGTGCGAGGGATGCCATTTATCGCTGCCGCCGCAGAAGGCGCTGGAGATACGCCGATGGGACCGCATCTACACCTGCCCGGCGTGCTACCGGATCCTCTTTCCGATCGATGAAATCCTCCCAGACGCATCGGATTCGTCCTCCAACCCACCCCAATGACCGCGTCGCAGGCGGCATCCGACTGTTGCCGTATCGGTCTCGCTGTTGCACGCCTCAAGCCCGTTGCTTCAGGATATACAGCTCTCTACCGAGGTGTTTCGATATCTCTTGTCCGATGAAACGCATGTGATATGCATCCTTCGAACCAGACAGAAGACGGACCTGTGTGCCATTAAAAAGAACGGCAACCAAAGCATTGTATACACCGCCATACTCATCTTCGATAGCCGTGCAATGTATCCTTTCGATATCGGGAACCGAAAGGGAGACCTTCCGAGGCATCGGCACTGGAATCTCATGTACAACGAGCATATCTTGACTGATATACAATCGGGTCGTGTTAAGAAGGCTTGCCAGCAATAGATAGAGGACAACCACGCTTACGAGTCCGGCGATAAGCTGCACAAGCCAATTGAACGGTGGCGAAACTACGTCGCTAAGGGACAAGATCAGGAGGGGGCCCCATCCGTAAAACAGAAGGACAAGCGTGCCGGCAATCCGCTCTTCCAACGGGCGTCTAAACGATATTGTAATATCGTTCTTGTTCCTGATGACCCTTACTCTGTCAAATGCAAAAGCCCGATGTGCTCGATGGAACATCGTCATTCATGCAGCTTTCTACCGAGGTGTGTCGCGATCTCTTGTCCGATGAAACGCATCAGACTTGCATCCCTCTGGCGTTCGAGCAGGCTGACCGTCTTGCCGCTGGCCTGGGCAACCAAGCCATTGTATACGATACCATACTCGTCTTTATTCGCCGTGCAATATATCCGTTCAATATCGGCTACCGAAAGGCAGACCTTCCTACGCGTCGGCAATGGACACTCCTGCACAACTAGCATACGTTGTGTGATACTCAATCGAGTCGTGTTCAGGACTTCCGCTAGCGACCTGTAGAAGGCACCCACGCCGATTGAACCAAGGAGAACCACGCAGACTTAACGGAAGTTCGATGCTATAAAGCCAGCAACAAGCGGCCGCAAATCCGGCAAGCAGAAAGCCGCCAACAGCGCCGTAAACCCGCTTGCCCAACGAGGCTGATAGGTGATCACTAGGTCGTCGTCGTTTCTGTCGACCCGCACTCCATCAGGAATCGGAACGGGCGTTCTCTGCGTCATCTGGCGACTCTCCTATCGGCCTCGATTTCGCTCTTTGGATTTCTGCCACAGATGCGTGCTCATGGACTTCGCGAACCGTTCGCAGGGCTTCGCTCATACCGCAGCTTTCCCTGACGCCGTCATGCTCCACGGTGTGTACCACGAGCAACGCGAGGACAGCGAGATGTCACCCAGCATAGTCATAGGGATGATTGCGGAAGATGTAGTCGATGGGTTCGTCCGTGAACTCGACGTTCGGGTCGAACCCGCAATCCTCGAATGCCGCCTCGCACCCCTTGTTGAACCGTAGCGGACGCCAGATGGCATCGAAGATACCCATTGCGCACCACGCCTGGAAATGGCGATGGATCGTGCTGTCGTCACCGTATTCCTTGGGGATTCGATTCCACTGACAGCCGGTGCGCAGCTTGTAGACAACCCCGTCCAACACCGGGCGAAGCGGTACACGCTTGCGGTCTTGCCGATGTCGAGGATACTCGCGGCTCAGAATCTCCTCGATGATCTCCCACATGTCGTCGGGAACCGCCCAGATCGTCGGTTCCGGCTTGGGTTCCGGCTTGGCATCGTCGGTCGTTTGCACGCGATAGACTCCTGAATCGACGAACTCACAGGAGACTATCGGCACGTTCCATTCACTG
>VGLH01000086.1 GCA_016866785.1 Candidatus Poribacteria bacterium | reverse complement strand
TGCGACGAGCGCTTCTGGGTTCCCAACGGCGTGCTCAACTGCGGCAAGGGGGACCCGATGCAGATCAGCAAGATGACCCACGGGGCTGCTCCCGCGCGGTTCCGCCAAGTCACGGTCGGCGGAGCGAAGGGATAGCCCGATGGAGAGGTTACCTGACTTCGAACTGGAGCAGTTGCTATGCGGCGGGGAGTCCGAACGGGTTGAGAGGAAGCGCCAAGTAGGCAACGATAAAGAAGACATCCGTCACGACATCTGTGCGTTTTCGAATGATCTGCCCGGCCGTCGCCAGCCTGGGATTGTGTTCGTCGGCGTCAACAACGATGGTTCCTGTGCAAACCTGGCGATCACAGATGCGCTGCTTCGTGAGCTCGCCGACATGCGATCGGACGGCAATATCCTACCCCTACCCGTGATGACCGTCGAAAAGAGAAGACTGCTGGCGTGCGACCTCGCAGTGGTCACCGTGTACCCACATGATTCGCCACCGGTGCGGTGTCGAGGTCGCGTCTGGATACGAATCGGCACCCGACGCGGCACGGCGTCGGACCAAGAAGAGCGCACGCTGATCGAGAAGCGCCGGTTCCGCGATCAGCCTTTCGACCTGCGCCCGATTGGCACGAGTGCGCTGGACGATCTGGATGTCGAGATGTTTCAGCGCGAGTACCTGCCTACGGCTATCGCTGCTGAGGTGCTCGACGCAAACAGTCGTACCGTTGAGCAACAGTTGGCGTCGGTGCGTTTCGCCACGGTTACCGAGCCGTTCCAGCCGACGGTCACAGGCGTTCTCGTCGTCGGCAGGGATCCACAAGGGCACTTGCCGGGGGCTTACATCCAGTTTCTGCGACTAGATGGCGACGACTTAGCGTCGCCAATCCGGGATGAGAAGCGCATCGACGGACCTCTGCCGCAGATGTTGCGATCGCTGCACGTGACATTCCGAGCCCATATCGCAACGGCTGTGTCCGTTACTGGCGCTCCTACCGACTCTCGGACACCGGACTACCCGATCGAAGCGTTGACACAGTTGGCACACAACGCCGTGCTGCATCGCGGGTACGGGGGAACCAATGCTCCGGTCCGCATCTACTGGTTCCGCGATCGGATCGAGATCCATAGCCCCGGAGGTCCCTACGGCAATGTTAATCGTGGAAACTTCGGACAGCCCGGCGTCACCGACTACCGAAACCCCCACCTTGCCGAGGCGATGAAGAACTTGGGTCTCGTGCAGCGGTTCGGCGTTGGGATACCTCGAGTACGCCAAGCACTGGCTGACAATGGCAGCCCTGCGCCGGAATTCATCGTAGAGGATACGCACGTCGTGGCGGTCGTGAGGGCGAGATGACACCGGTACCGGTGATCGCCTTTTTCAACAACAAGGGTGGCGTAGGCAAGACCTCGCTGGTGTATCATCTTGCTTGGATGTACGCCCGACTCGGATACCGCGTGTTGGCGGCAGACCTGGACCCCCAAGCCAACCTGACTGCGGCGTTCCTGAACGACCAAGCGCTTGAGGAGCTATGGGGCGGGCAGGGCGACGCGACGACGATCTTCCGATGCGTCGAGCCTCTCTACAGCCGCACCGGAGACATAGCTGAGACGCACTTAGTGCTTGCCCCGGATGGTCTCGGATTGCTGGCTGGCGACTTGTCGCTGTCCCGGTACGAGGACACGCTCGCTCACGAGTGGAACGGCTGCTTGAGCGGCGACACGGGGTCGTTCCGCGTCACGTCGGCGTTCTGGCGGGTGATCCAGCAGGCCGCATCGTCGCTCGACGCATGCGTGGCTTTGATGGATGTTGGGCCGAACCTGGGCGCCATCAACCGTTCTGCGCTAGTGTCGGCGGACTATGTCGTCGTGCCGTTGGCTCCTGACCTGTTCTCCCTACAGGGGCTGAGCAACCTCGGACCGACACTGGACAAGTGGCGTCAGGAATGGAGAGCACGTCTTAGCGCTTGGCCATCGGGCAAGGAGAGCCTGCCCCTGCCGCTGGGCTCGATGGCCCCTCTCGGCTACGTCGTCCTGCAACACGCAATCCGCCTGGACAGACCGACACAGGCTTACGACCGTTGGGCTGGTAGGATACCTGAGACCTATCAGCGCGACGTGCTGGGACAGGGCTATGACGGGGTCACGCTAGAGAACGATGCCAACTGCCTGGCTCTTCTGAAGCATTACCGCAGCCTGGCTCCGCTAGCTCTGGAGGCACGCAAGCCGATGTTCGACCTAAAGCCTGCGGATGGAGCCATCGGCGCACACGCATCCGCCGTTCGGAGCGTCTACGACGACTTCCGATCCCTCGCGTTCACGATCCGGGACCGTGTAGGTCTTCGTTCGTTGGAGGCTTGGCATCGTCCGCCTCACGGAGCAGGCGTTCGAGATCCAGTGGACGCGTGAACATGCCCAGCCTGCCCTCGCCATTGCGGGGCCACTCCTCGGCGGGTCGATCGACGTAGAGCTCAACGCCGTTGCCGTCGGGATCGCGCAGGTAGATCGCCTCTGAAACGCCGTGGTCCGACGCTCCTGTGAGCGGGTGCTTGGCGTTCACCAGGACCGACAGCGCGTTCGCCAGGTCCCGCCGCGATGGATACAGGATGGCGAGGTGATAGAGTCCTGTCGTTCCGCTCGGCGGCGCGGGCGCGCCCTCCCCAGCCCAGGTGTTGAGCCCGACGTGGTGGTGATACCCGCCTGCCGAGAGAAAGGCCGCCGAGTCGCCGTAGCGCTGCGTGACGTCAAACCCCAGCAAGCCGTGGTAGAACGCCAACGACCGATCCAGGTCGGACACGGTGAGGTGTACGTGCCCGATGCGTGCTTCTGCCGCGATCCCCAACGGGAACCTACTTCCTCTTGGGTCGCGTAGCGCCGACGACGGCGAATCGGATGTGCGATGACAGTCCGGAGTTGGCTGCCTTCACGTTCGCGCCTTCCTCGTCGGGGTACAGCACCTGCTGCGCGACTGCCTTCTTTACCCACGACTCCAGCTTCCGGTCGTACTCGATGAAGTTCCGCTTGTCCGACTCGCAGTTCGGGCACTTGTCAGGCAACTGATCGGCGGCGGTGACATCTTCGAAGAGATAACCGCACGCGGTGCAAACGAACATCGATTCCTCCTACCCGTAGCTCGTCCTCACGCCTCGCGTCCAGTATACTACGCGACAGATACAGCTCTCAAACCTCGGAATGCGATTGGGGGATCGATGGCACGGAAGTCTGAATGGACGATTTACCACAACCCGCGATGCAGCAAGTCGCGCGCTGCGCTGGCGTATCTGGAAGAGAAGGGCATCCAACCCGAAGTCGTCGAATATCTGAAGACGCCTCTCGATCGCGCTGGTATCCAAGACCTGCTAACCAAGCTCGGGCTGGGCGTCCGCGACATCCTGCGCGACGGAGAGGACGAGTACGACGCACTGAATCTCGGAAACGCTTCGTTGGCCGGTGAAGCGCTGATCGATGCCGTCGTGAAGCATCCGATCCTCATGCAGCGACCCATCATTGTGCGCGGCGATCACGCGGCCATCGGCAGACCCACAGAAGCGATCGACGATCTGATCGACGGCTAGGAGCCTTTCGATGAAGGTCACCGACGTCCGTACGTACGTGATGCGGGGCGTCGAGCGGAACTGGGTATTCGTCAAAGTCTGCACGGACGAGGGCATCCACGGATGGGGCGAGGCGTCGCTTGAGTGGAAGGAACGCACCGTCGAGCAGGCGGTCCACGAGGTGGCGCGGCATGTCATCGGCAAGGACCCAACGCGGATCGAGCACCTGTGGCAGACGATGTTCCGCCACGGGTTCTGGCGCGGTGGCGTCATTCTGAACACGGCGCTTAGCGGCATCGATCAGGCGCTGTGGGACATCACGGGCAAGGCGTACGGCGTGCCGGTCTACAAGCTTCTCGGCGGCGCGTGCCGCGAGCGCATCCGGCTCTACGGACACGGCGGACCCCAGACCGCCTTGGAGCTCCGCGACCTAGGGTTCACGGCGATGAAGACCGGCGCGGGCTCGCCGGATCAAGTGAAGGCGAACCTCGAAGCGATCCGAGGCAATGTCGGTGACGCCTTCGACATTATGATCGACAACCACGGCATGTCGACGCCGCAGGAGGCGCATCAGCAGATTCTTGCGGCGGAGCCCTACCGGCTCCTCTTCTTCGAGGAACCGTGCCCGCCCGATAACCCGGAGGTCCTTGCGCCGCTCGCGTCGAGTCGGTACCGAACGCCGCTCGCGACCGGGGAGCGACTCTACACGCGCTGGGGGTTCCGACAAGTCATCGAGAACCAGTGGGTGTCGGTCATCCAGCCCGACTTGTGTCACGCCGGAGGCATTTCGGAGGTTCGCCGGATCGCTGCGATGGCGGAGACCTACTACATCCAGGTCGTGCCCCACAACCCGTACGGACCGGTCTCGACGGCGGCGTGCGTCCACCTCTGCGCGGCGATTCCGAACTTCCTCATCCTGGAGTACGTCTTTACGAACGAGCCCTGGCGAACGCGCGTTCAGAAGGACCCGCTGATCATCCGTGAAGGTCACGCTGAACTGCCCACGTCGCCGGGACTGGGCATCGACCTCGACGAAGACGTGATCGCCAGCCGACCGTTCACGGAGGACGGTATCGCCGGTCGGTTCGCCGACGATGGCGGCGTGCAGGACATCTGATCCGATCTCGCGCGTCGGTTTGCTTCGTCGGAGTCGGAAGGGATACACTTCACAGCGCGCCGGCCCGCGACGCGCACGCACATCCTTCCGATGACGGTCGGTGTTCCCACACGTTGAATGGTGACTGAGAGGGTATCAGCATGGCTCAGGAGCGAACCGGACTGACGGCATTCAAGGGCAACGGTCTCACCCTGGTCGGCACGCCGGCGGAAGTCGGAAAGCCGGCAGCGGACTTCAGGATTGCGAGCAGCCTCGCTGACTTCATCAGCCTCAGCGATAGCGCCGGCAAGGTGCGCGTTTTGAATGTCGTGCCGTCGCTCGACACGCCGGTCTGCGACACGCAGACGCGCAAGTTCAACGAGTGCGCCGGCGAACTCGGCGATAAGGCGGTTGTGCTCACGATCAGTATGGACCTGCCTCCGGCGCAGGCGCGATGGTGCGGCGCTGCCGATGCCAAGAACATCGTCACGCTGTCCGACTATCGCAACCACTCGTTCGGGCTGGCGTACGGGCTTCACATCAAGGAACTCGACATCCTGGCGCGCGCCGTCCTCGTGATCGACAGCAAGGGCGTCGTTCGGTACCAGGAGATCGTTCCCGAAGTAACGACCGAACCGAACTACGACGCGGCATTCGCGGCGATACGCTCGCTGCTGTAAAGGGCCCTATGCCACGTCTCGGCGTTCGGGCGGGCATCTTCGACTTCGACGGCGTCATCGCGGACACGGAGGGGCTCCACTTCTCGACGCTCCGTGATACGCTCGCCGAAGAAGGCATTGGCGTCTCCGAAGCGGAGTATGCCCGCACGTATATCGTCCTGGACGACCGTGACTCGATCCGCACGGCGTTCAAGCAAGCCGACCGCGAGTTGGGCGCTCCAAAGCTGCGGGCTCTCATGGCTCGCAAGGCGGAGCGGTTCGACGACGCGATCCAGACGGGCGTTCCCCTCTTCCCAGGAGCGGCGGACTTCATCCGGGCGATGGCGGCAGACATGCCCCTCGCCATCGCTTCCGGGGCGCTCAAGGCGGAGATCGTCGCGATCCTGTCCGCGCATCGACTCGACGGCGTGTTCACCGAGATCGTCGGCGCAGACGACGTGACGCGCGGGAAGCCCCATCCAGAGACGTATCTGCGCGCCTATGAGTCTCTGCGTCTGACGCTGGCGGGAGCCCTGATGCCGGAGGAATGCGTCGTCATCGAGGATACCGTCAACGGAGTGGATGGAGCCAAGGCGGCGGGTATGCGAGTCATTGCGGTCACCAACTCCTATCCTGCGTCGCGGCTCGGTCACGCGGACGCGGTCGTTTCGACGCTCGAAGGCATGAGCGCCGCGCGAGTGCGCGAACTGCTGCGATAGCCATCGCGAGGTGAACCATGTGGCTTCAGTGGATCGTCCTCATCGCGTTCGCCGCCGTTCTGGTCGGGAACCTCGTGCGCGTTATGCGCGAGTACGAGCGCGCCGTCATGTTTCGGCTCGGACGGTTCGTTGGCGTGAAGGGCCCGGGGCTGGTGTGGATGATCCCGCTGTTCGACCGCCTCGTTAAGGTGGACCTGCGCATCCATACCCACGACGTTCCGCCCCAAGACCTCATCACACGCGACAATGTCTCGGTGACGGTGAATGCCGTCGTCTATCGCCGGATCGTCGATCCGAAGGCAGCGGTGCTGGGCGTCGAAGATGTCAACTTCGCAACGACCCAGGTGGCGCAGACGACTCTTCGAAGCTCCCTCGGCAGAGCCGACCTGGACACGCTCTTGACGGAGCGCGACCGTCTGTCGGAGGACTTGCAGGCGACGATCGCATCGCAGGTCGCTCAGTGGGGTGTCGAAATCCTGTCCGTCGAGATCAAGGACATCCAGTTGCCGGAGACGATGAAGCGGGCTCTCGCGCGCAAGGCGGAGGCGGAGCGAGAACGTCGCGCGAAGGTGATCCACGCCCAGGGAGAGCTCGCGGCGGCTCAGCGCCTGTCCGAAGCCGCAGACACGCTCTCCACGGAACCGGCGGCGATCCACCTCAGGTTCCTGCAGAGCATCTCCGAAGTTGCGGCTGAGCGGAACTCGACGTTGGTCGTTCCCTTGCCACTCGAGCTCCTGAAGACGCTGATGTCCGGCGTCGGAGCTCCCGGAGAAGCCACACCTTCGGCTCCGTCGGTCGCACCGTGAGCGACGCGGGAACCGTCCCGGCTCCGACCACCGAAGACCTCCAGACCGCCCGCATCCGGGACTACCAACAAAAGATCGTCGACTGCCGCGACGAGATCGTCGCTCTGACGCTCGACTGCGAGCGGATCCGCACCGAGACGCGCGTCTTTCAGCATGAATACAACGCTCGGATCGGGAACCTGTACCTGGAGTTGGACAAGATTCAACTCACGATCAAGGAGCTGCTCTATCGCGCGCGACTGGTCGAAAAGGGCGTCGCGCACAGCGAGGAGCAGCTCGACCGGCGGGTCGAGAGCGCGTTCCGCGTCGAGCGGAAGCGCGTTGAGCAAGGTCCCAAGCGCGGCACGTCCGATGGGGTAGAACCGAAACCGAGCTCGTCGTCCCGCAAGACGCCTCAGCAGCGAGCCCGCCAACTCTACTTGAGGCTCGCCAAGCAGTACCATCCTGACAAAGCCTCCGACGCCGGATCGCGGGCTCGGCACGCGGACCTGATGGCGTTGATCAACGACGCGTACGAGTCGGAGGATGTCGCCACGCTCGAGCGACTGGAGATGACGTTGCCGACCGGAGACACTCCGCCCACCGAATCATTCAACGAGCGCGAACGCAGGCTCTATCGCGAGTACCTTCGTCTCCACAAGACCGTAGGCGACCTACGACATGACCGCGACGAGCTCGCCGCAAGCGACACCTACAAGATGAAGATGGACGTGGAACGAGGTCGCGAATCGGGAAACGACCCGCTCGAGGAGCTCCGTCGCGGAATCTCCGAGAAGGTCGAGGCAGCACGGGCAAGACTGGCGACGATTCGTGAGCAGTTCACCACGCTCACTCGTCACATGCGCGGGTGATGGTATGATGGCGGGAGTGTGAGCTGAAGACGTGTGCCTCGATGGCTCCATCACCGATCGCGCATGCGAGTTGCGCATCGGAGCAAGGGAGAGGCGAATGGTCGGCGCGAACGATGACGCATCCAACCGGATCGATGACGTATTGCAGACGCTGCAGCAGATGGTGCTGTCGACACCTCCGGGGAACCTGCTGGCGGCCATCCGCCACCTGCTGGGCGATACTCCGCCTCGAGTCGAGGAGGTCCACTCGATCGCGGCTGCTCAGTACCACGTCGGGCGCTTTGAAGATGCCGAAACGACGTCGCGTCTGCTCCTACGCGTGAACCCCAACCACTACAACACTCGCTACCTGCTGGGGAATATCTTGCAGTACACCATGCGGTACGCCGAGGCGGTCCAGGAGTACGATCAGGCGCTCAAGATCCAGCCCGCCTTCGAGGCAGCGGCTGTCGAGCGACAGGCGATCCAGGACTACCAGCGGGCGATGCGGCGGGGCACTGCATACTTCGGGCCCGTGCTGATGAGCAATCAGGACGCACGCAACGAACGTCGTCCGGTCTTGCAGGCGCTCATTCGCCGCGTGTGCGCTGTCACAGTGGACGGAGACGGTATGCGTATTCTTGAGATCGGCTCGTGGGCAGGTGGGTCCGCCGTGCTATGGGCTGATGCCATCGCGCGCCAATGTGAGCGTCGTGGCATTGTCTACTGCGTTGATCCCTGGCGCGAGTTCTGGGACCTTCAGACGCACATGAGCAGCGCCCATCGTCGGATGAACGATGCGCTCAAGAGCGGAGAGCTCCTGAATCTGTTCTTACACAACATCAGAGCCGCGAGGTTCGAAGACATCATCGTGCCGCTCCGCGGAGCCTCGTCGCAGGTACTCCCTCTCCTGCGCGACGGGTTGTTCGACTTCATCTACGTCGACGGATCCCATCTCTACCAGGATGTGGCGTATGATCTGAGCCAGGTGGTGCACCTCGTCCGCGATGGGGGAATCATCGCCGGCGACGACCTGCCTCGCCAGCTCGAGGACTGCGACAGCGATCACGTCCGGGAATCCGTGGCTCAGCGGCTGGAGCTGGCGACAGACCCCAACTCCGGCGAGGACTACTGCCCAGGCGTTGCCTTGGCAGTCGCCGAGGCGTTTGGGACGGTCGGGATGCGCAACGCGGTGTGGGCGACACGCCGACATGGCGATGTGTGGGAACCCGTGGAGCTCGACGCCTCGCCCTAGTCGCGCAGGCGCGAGTGGTTGGGGTGCCTCCTTACGGTCTCAGTGCTCTCGCTGGAAGATCGCCATGTAGGCGCCCCAAGAAGACGGGTTCTCGCGTAGCGCGGTGTCGTGGGTCTCTCGCGTAACGGGCACGCCGCACAGAAAGATCTCGTCGACGACTCGACAGCGAGGGAAGTGGGACTGTAGCAGCTCCGGCGTGAAGAGATTCATGCTGTTGAAGAGCGTTGTCGGCTCGAGCTGCGTTGGCACACTGATGATGAGGTGCCCGCCGATCTGCACGACCCTCTGGTACTCACGGACAGCCTTCCGAAACGCCATGTTGTCTACTGTATCTCCATAGCGACCGAGCCCGAAGTGCTCCGAGGCGTGCAGAGACGTCAATAACGGCACCGAGCCGTCGGTGAACGGCAGTTCCTGCGCCTCCGCCTGGCGGTAGACGAGATTGTGCAAGGCGAACGGCGTGGGTCGAGCGTCGATGGCGATGCATCGGACGCTCCGCGAGACCAATGTCACGAACGAGACCGTTGAGCCGACGTCCACGAAGTACCGCGGGTTCAGCTTCAGCACCCGCTCCGCCGCGAGCGCGTCCTGGTAGGTGTACGTAAGGTCGAACTCCTGGGCTCCGATCTCATACCGCGCATCCAGCCAGAACCGCTTGGGTGAATCCCGCAGGATCCGCGGGAACTCCTCAAGCACGTACTTGGTCAAATCGAGCGCGAAACGGACATCATCCACCTTCGGGTCGACGCGAGCATCGCGGACCCCATCGTGGAACATCCGGGTCGCGCTGATGAGATCGTCGTAGAACCTCCTATCGGGAAGTTCAGACGGATCGAACGCCTCTAGCGCGTCGAGAATGCTCTGCAGCCTTTCGAGTGTCGTCGTGCGTGTCGACATCGATGCCCCCGTATCGTCTAGCCGTCCAGCCGCACCTTGACGACGATCTTCCTCACCGTGGTGCGGCCGCGAAGATCGCAGCTAGGCTTGTGGGCGTCCTGTGGGTGGAACACCGCAAACAAGCCCGAACACAGCGCGAACGTCGCCGGCATGGGGGGATCCTCCACGAACAGCACGTCGCGCGCGTCGTCGTACGCCTCGGACACACGGAGCCCTTCAAGGGGATGCCATTCGCAGAGCTCTTCTCCGTCCAGCAACGTCTGAATATCGGCGTATCGGCGGTGTGCCTCGCAGCGCGCCTCGTTCCGAGGCTTCGTGTCGTAGGTCGTCACAATGGCGTAGATGGAGTCGCCGTCGATCGGATAGATGCCGTCCTCTGCCGATGGATCGAACGTCCGAATGAAGTCGAACCCGCGTGCGAACGGCGAACGACCTTCGAAGTACGCGACAGCGTTCGCCAAACGATCGAGGATCATGCGGTTCTCCTCATGGCTCGATGACCAGCACCGCCTCGCGGATCTGTCCCAGACGCCGTCCGCCGAACGTGATATCCATCGGCACAACGGTGCGACCTGTAGTTGCGTTCTCGGGAACCCGAAGGCGGAAGACGATGCTTCCGTCGGAGCCCGCAGCTAGGGCACAGCTTCCCGGGCGCGCATCTTGGTTCCATGAAGACGGCAGCACGGGCTGTGCACCCGCGACGCGAGCCTCAGCGGCGTAGTTCGTGAAATCCGCCCTCAGCGTGAACCACTCCCCGCGCCGAACGCTCTGCTCGTAAGGGAAGCATCGCGCCCAATGTGGGTCCAGACCGAAGTTCGGATGCTCCCAGTCGATCAGTCGGGTGAAGAGCGACTCCCTCTCTCGGAGATTCGCCCGCATGAACTCGATGTGCTCCTCGCCGAAGTTCCACGCGGGCCCGACGTGGCAGTTGAACAGGTGGGTTGGCTTCGTCTCGTCAAGAACGCTGAGGCAGCGATCGTAGCCGATGCCCTCCCCCAAAGGGTTCCGGTTCGCGGCGCAGTAGTCGTCCATTCCCGACGGCGTGAACGAGTCGCCGGTGAAGAACAGCCGGGCACCACGACCAGCGACGAGCAGACCGCCATGGTAGTAGGTCTGCCCTGGGAAGAAGTACGCTGTCATCGTGAACTCGTTCCACTGCCACGAGTTGCCATCCGTGGTGCGGTGGTCAACGCGCGCCCGCGATGGCGACACACACGGGATTCGGTGTGCCGTCGGGTCTTCGATCACCTGCGCCACATGCTCGTCCGCCCAAGTCGGACATGGGAAGCGTTCTTGGAACGATGGGATCGCATCCACGTGGTCGTCGTGATAATGAGTCACCCAGAAACCGGTGACATCGGTAATCTCGCCTCCTAGCACCATCGTGTCGAGGTGCTCCACGACGTGGTTCGATCCGCAGTCCATCACGAACGCTTCGCCGGCTTCCGACAGGACGATCCAGGTCGTCCCGATATGCCGGAGGAAGGCGGGCGGGTCGAACACGGGTCGCATCGCCATGTGGTTCGGCTTGCCTTCGAACGCGCGAAACATGTCACCGAAGTAGTACCGCAGCGCCGAGCCCGCCACGTAGCGGTCGTAGCACCGGTCGATGTTGGCGTTGAGGGCGTCCACGGCGCGTCTGGGGTCCGACATGGGTTCGCCATGCGAAGGCACCAGCACGTCGGGCTCTGCCGACAGCACGCGCTCGAGGCTCTCTCGAAGCGCCTTCCGCGCTCCCATGAAGCCGTGGTAGTCCGTCGAGGTCTCGCCCTTCTTCTGGATGCTGTGGACATCCCACAGCTTGCCCTCGCCGGCGATGAGGTCGCCCGTGAAGGCGATCCGTTGCCCGTCCACGTCGACAACATAGGTCACGCTGCCGTCCGTGTGGGCAGGAGTGTCGAGGACGCGTATCTTCGCCGGGCCCCAGTCCAGTTCGTCCCCGCCCTGAACGACAGCGTCGACGCGGATGGACTCAGCCAGCACCGAAGGATGGGGGTGGTCGTCGTAGAGATGCCATCGCCTCTTGAGGTCGTTCCAGAACGATTCGACGTCCTCGAACCAGGGCAGTTCGGTCGCTGGAACCGTGATGCGGGTGCCCGATTCGACGCGAAGGTTGACGCCGGACGCCTGATCCCGGTGGTGGTGCGTAAAGAGGACTCGATCGACGGTTGTGACACCGAGCTCGCGAAGCGACTCCTCGACGCTGCCATCGCCATCGTCGATGAGCAGTGCTTGGTCGCCATCGAGAACGATCCCGGCACAGACGGAACCCAAGTGGACGTACACATGCTGAGAGAGACGGATCATCAGAGCCTCCGACGCCCATCATGCTGGATTCACGGTCTTCCCGCAAGTCCGCAAGCGCATCCGCTGACGTCGAGCTCTGGAATGGGATACCTCCCCGCCTAGAACGCTTCGTCTGCGATCCGTCCGTGCGCTTCGGCTGGCTCAGCGACCTGCCGCGATGAGAACGACTCGCGGCACGATTCCACGCCTGCCCGGCGCGAGGGCGGGAACCGAGCTGCTCTCGGTCCGAAATCCGTCGAACGTGTAGACCAGCGTCGTGCTCAGTTCCGACCAGACATCGACCTGCCACTCGCCGCCGTCGTTGGTGAGGGCGCTCAGCGGGGCGCAGACGGCGCTGCGGCATATGACGGCGATTCGAACGCCCGCAAACGGCGCGCCGGCGGCATTCGTCACGGTGCCGCGGAGCGTTGCGGAGGCGGTAAGGGCTCGCATCGTGATCGGCGGGGCGATGGTCTCCTGCCCTTCAGCGACTCGAAGCGTCCGGACAGAGGTGTCGATGAAGTAGCCTGCGCCTGTCGCGACCAAGCCGTATTCGCCCGGCAGGAGCCCTGCCAGGCGGAACCGCCCGGACTCGTCTGTGAGCGCGACGGCGCTGTCCACGCCATTGCGAATCGCCAGCACACCGATCCCGGGCTCCGCTGGTTCGACGGACCCGACAATGCCGGTTACGTCCCGGTCGTCTAGGGTGGTCTCCGGTCGCCAGGCGCCGTCCTGGCTGCATCCTGCGCCCACCAAGAGCAGTGCTCCTGCGGCCGCCAGTGCCGTGATTCCGCGCCAGCGACGCCGAATGCGCCCGATGTTCGCCACGTCCCATCCTCCTCCATGTCCAAACCCGTATTCGCCGCAATCGGTGCTCGCCGCAGTACCGATGGCGCAGCGTGCCAGTCTGCCGGACTCCCGTTTCTGGGCCCGGCTTGTCCAAGCGCCTGTGGATATGCCAGTATGAATCAGCCAGGATGGCTTCAGCCACTGTAGACACCGTTAGGGCAGCGAAGGTATCGCTGGGAGGCCCCGTAGCCATGGTCCGTTGCGGGACCCTCGATCGAGATCGATCCGATGCCGGCGGACGCCGGAGCCTAGCGCCATGACGAACCAAACCCCAGCGATGCAGCTCGCCGACATGCTCGAGGCGCAGCGACGATCGGTTTTCGCCCTCTGCTACCGGCTGACGGGTTCTATCGAGGACGCCGAGGACCTGACGCAGGAAACGTTCCTGCGTGCGACCCAGTCCTATGAGCGGTTCGAGGGGCGGTCGTCTTTCCGGACGTGGCTCCACCGCATCGCGGCGAACACATCGTACAACTTCTTGACGGCTGCGAGGAGGCAGCGCGAGGTCGCGCTCCCTGACCCTCTGGCAACGACCGACGAGTTCGTGGCCGCCGTGGCGGCCGAACGCAACGAACAGAGCGTCCGGGAGAGCATGGAGTACTCGTTCCTGTGCGTTCTTCAGGAGTTGTCGCCGTTGCAGCGGCTGGTCGTGGTCCTACGCGACGTGCTGGGCTGGTCGGTAACCCAGTCAGCCGAGGCGTTGGGCACGGAGCGGGCTGCCGTGAAGAACGCGCACTCGCGGGCACGGAAGCATCTGAACGCACGGAAGCGGTCAGGCCGGGCGGTTCCACCCGGACACCCGGACGCTGAGCGCGTCATGCAACGGTTCGCCGAAACGCAGGTGGAGGGCGACATTGCCTCCTGCATGGCGCTGTACCGTGACGATGCCGAGGTATACGTCTTCCCGTCTCGGCGGCTGTCGTCGTCGACGGACATCCGCGAGTTCCACGAAGAGTTGAGGCAGATGCCACCTCGGCTGTTCGTAGGAGTTCGTCTCAACGGGAGTCTGGGAGCAGCCTGTTACCATCCGACGCCTGACGGTAAGCTCGCGCGGACAGGCGTGGTGATTCTCGAAGTCGTGCGGGATGTGTGGCGTTCAGCGGCTCGAATCAGCCGCGCGTACTGGATCATGGAAGCGCAGTCGATCTCATCCGTTCCTACACCAACGGAGATGGACCCACCCGATGATGTGGCGGCTCGGTTCGTGCTCTAACCTGGATACCCGCCTGGCAACGGCTCTGACAGAGCCATGTACCCCCGATAGGACCCACACACGCGTGCTTCGTCGCCAGCCTTGCGACAAAGCGTGGCGGTTCTGTGGCACGCTCGCTTTGGCGCTCCAGTGCGCGTCGTGGGCTAGCAGCGTCCAGGCACATGAAGCGGGTACGACATCGGATACGGAGGCGGAAAGTGCTGACGTCTGGCTGGCTGTTGTCGGCGTCTTCACTGAGAGTCCTACCAGCCTCATCGACGGCGCGGGACACGCTCATCAAGCTGTGACGACGGCTGTGCCGCAGGCGCAGGCGTTCTACGACCAAGGGCTCGCGTGGATGCACAGCTACTTCTGGCTTGAGGCTGCTCGCTCGTTCCGCCAGGCGCTCGTGCTCGATCCTCAGATAGCACTCGCGGAAGCGCACCTGGGGTTGGCGTACGCGGAGCTGGACCTGATGGGAAAGGCTGACGGGCACTTCGGCGTCGCCCGTGGCCTGGCGCCGAGCGCCAGCGAGCGTGAACGTCTCAATGTCGAGGCGATACTCACCCGCTGGGAGGCGATGGGCGCGGAAGGCGACGAGCGCGACCGTCTGCACGAGGATTACATCACGTCCCTCGACGATCTCCTCGCCAAGTATCCGGACGATGCGGAAGTGTGGGTTGCGCGAGGCGTGGCGCAGGAGGGCAGCCCGACAAGCCGCGGTCAACTCGGCTCGATCGAGTCCGTGCCCTACTACGAGACCGCACTGAGATATGATCCCGATCATGTCGGGGCCCGCCACTACCTGGTTCACGCGTGGGAGAACCTGCAACACTACGGCCGTGCTGCGAGCGAGGCGGCGGCGTACGCCAGCAACGCGAGCGCTGCTCCCCACGCACAGCACATGTATGGACATGTCCTTCCGCGTGTCGGCAGGTGGGACGAGGCGATCGCCCAGTTCGAGCGAGCAGACACCCTCGCCCGTTCGTACGTCGCTCGCGAAGGCATCCCAGCCCGGATCGAGTGGCATCAGCTCCACAACCTCTACCTGCTGGGGCTCGCCTATGCCCGCGTCGGACGGATGGCAGACTCCGAGCGGACGCTGCGCGAGGCTTTCGAGACGCGCGGCGTGCACACGGGCTCGGAGCTGGAGGCGCACCCAGCCTACATCGAACTGCTGATCCACCTGGGTCGGTACGACGATGCCCGCCGTTCGGCTCGCGTGTTCGCCAGTCGGAGCGGGCCCATTGCTGCCGCGATCGGCGCCATCTACGAGGCGGAATCGTACGCGCTCGAGAACCGCCTCGATGAAGCCCGCAGTGCTGCCGACCGGGCTCGCACCGCGACCGAATCTGCCGATGACCCGGACGCCACATCGCTCATGGGCGAGCTCGATGCGATGCTCGCGCTCGCCGCAACGGATCCCATGGCACGGTACGCGGGCGCTCTGTCGCTTCAGCGAGTCGCCGAAACCGTTGGCGCGCAGACGGGCTTCGATGGCTGGGGCAGCGGCTTCTTGCGGCTGTCGCGGTTGGCGCAAGTCGCCAGTGCTACAGAGAACGCCAGCCTCGCCCAAGAGCTGACAGACAGGCTGAAGCTCCGGGGCGACGAAGCTCCGCCACGCACTCGTTAGCGGTACTGAACCCCTTCCTGCACTCGATACCATTGTCGTCTCAGCGATACCTTTACGCCTCGGTCTCTGTCGATTGTTGCGACCGAGCGACAGGGAGCGACGACGTCGCCTGGCTCGGCGGTCCGCTGACAACGGCGCACCATGTCGGATGCGCAGACCACACCCATCGCAAAGGCAGGGAAGGGAAGCTGTATGACACGCACTTCGCATGTTTGGTCGGTTCTTACCCTGGCGGCTGTGCTCTTCGCCGTAGGAACCGTCGCCATCGCTGAGCCGATGACGTTCAACATGCACGAGGATGGGCGGGACGAGGTCATGTTCGTCTCGAAGGCGGCAATGGAGAAGATCACCGGCAAAGCGAGCAAGGTTCGTGGCTCCATCATGATCGAAGACCTCAACGACCTGACGAAGGGCAAGGTCGCGGCGCAGGTCGAGGTGGATCTGGACTCCGTAGACACCGGTATCTCCATGCGCGACAACCATATGCGCAGCGAGGAGTTCCTTCACGCACAGAGGTTCCCCAAAGCCGCGCTCACGCTGACCAAGATCGAGCAGGCTCAGGTCATCGACAGAGATGCCCAGGGCAGAGGGAGCGCGCGAAACGTGAAATCCCTTCAACCTAGCGTGCCGACTCGCCTGACGTTGGTGGGGACGTTCGAGGTTCGTGGCGTAAAGCGGGAGGTCCGCCTGACGGATGTGACCGCCACCTACATCGAGGAGTCGCCCGAGACCTCAATGATTCGCGACGGCAACCTGCTGCGCGTCACCGGTTCGTTCGTAGTCAAGCTCAGCGACCACGGGATTAAACGCCCGCAGATGTTGCTCCTGAGAGTCGCCGACGACGTGGAAGTCACCTTCGACGTGACCGCTGGTACGGGCGTCAAGGGCGGCGCGATGGCGATGGGCGCGTGCGGCTGCGGAGGCAAGAAGGCGTGTGGAGCTAAGGACGCCTGTGGCGGAAAGAAGGCTTGCGGCGGCAAGAAAGCCTGCGGCGGCAAGTAGCGCTTCGGCAGGAAATGGTCGTTCTGCGTGACGGTGGGTTCCGAGGCGCCGTGCCTCAGGACCCGCCGCCACCGCGCCGCCGCGAGTTCGCCGGCTTCGTCCGCGTCGAACGCCAACAGAATCGCCGGGGCGCGGAGCAGGCGCGCTGTCCAGACCGGGCGCAGGCACACCCCCGCACCGAGCACCGCCACGGGCGTCACGAGGTCGCCCGCCGCCTGCCCGACCGCCAACTGGTCAAAGACCCCCTCGACGAGCAGCGCCGGCCTGCAGGACTCCACACAGTCGACCCCGCGCGGCGCGAGACGGGAGCCCGTGACTGTGACGTACTTCGGCTCGCCCGCCGCGCGGCGAATCAAAACCGCCCAGAGCACGCCACCCACGGCAACCGGGATTGTGATTCCGCGCGGAAGCCAGACCGTAGCGCCCGGCCCCATCCAGGGCGGCCGGGGTTCACGGCGATCCACGGGGTTCAGACCGAGCCTCGCCGCGCGGATCGTGTCGCCCGCGAACCCCCGCTCCAACAAGTAGTCTCGCGGACGCATGTCGTCCCCGTCCCAAAGCCTCGCCACCGCCGCGTCCACGAACTGCTTCGCGGCGACCTGCCACTCCTCGCAAGGCGGGCATGGCGGCTCCGGCGTCGCTGGTCGGATCGGTCGGATCGGGCTCAACGACATGCCGAGTCGCCGCCGCGCTTCCGTCGCGCCGATCCCGTGTCGCTGCATCATATAGCCGAGGACGCCGCCGCCGCGCCGGCCGCGGCGACGCCACCATAACCCGCGCGCCGCGTCCACTAGGAAACGGTCGTTGCCGGCGACGCAGAAGGGGCATCCTCCAGCGAACTCCTTGCCCCTCGGGCGGAGCCGTCCGCCGCCAGAACGCCGATCAGGTCATCCGCCATGCCCGAGCCTCCTCAACAAGGGCGTCCGCGTCGGTGAGAGAACCGGAAAACAAGGTTGCAGCCTCCGCAACTTCTTCGTCGGTTGGATGCACAATGGAAGCGTCGAACGCCGCCCGCCCCAAGGGGTCGGGCAGGTCGGCAGATGCCCTTATATCGCGCAAAGCCTCTTCCGGGGGGTTTCTACCCACTAGACCGCTAGGACCCCAGTGT
>VGLH01000085.1 GCA_016866785.1 Candidatus Poribacteria bacterium | reverse complement strand
GACCGTCTCCGCGACACGAGCGTATCGGTTCGCCTTGAACTCGTCCTCGCCTGCGATAACCATCAGATTCGCGAGGTCACGGAGCTGGGTAGACAACTCCTCGTTCGTCATGTGGCTCAAACTTCCCGTCCTCACCGTGGAACCAAGCGATAGGCGCGTCCCGCCTCTCCTCGGAAAACGATCAGGTCGTCGTCGGGGGTTTCGGTTGCCACCGACACGCCGCCCGATTCGACACCGGCTCCGCCTGCGACTCGGACGCGGCATTCGCCGTCTCGCGAGGGACGTATCTCCGCGAGCGCCAGGCGTCCGTCCGACCATTGGATATCGACTTCGACTGCGCCACGCGCCCGCATGCCACAAGCGCTACCGGATTCCCACGCCTTGGGCAACGCGGGCAGCAGATGGATCTCGCCGGCGTGGCTTTGCAGCAGCATCTCCGCGATGCCGGCGGTTCCGCCGAAGTTCCCGTCGATCTGGAACGGCGGATGCATGTCGAACAGGTTGTCCGTCGTGGACTTGCGAAGCAGAGCGAGCAGGTGCTCGTAGGCGGACTCGGCGTCTTCGAGCCGCGCCCAGAAGCTGACGATCCACGCGCGGCTCCAACCGGTGTGCCCGCCCCCGTGGGCGAGCCGCCGTTCGAGAACCCGACGCGCCGCCTTTGCGAGCTCGGGTGTGCGTCTTAGTGTGATTTGCGATCCGGGATGGAGCGCAAAGAGATGGGACATGTGCCGGTGCCCGGGCTCTCGCTCGTCGTAGTCCTCCATCCACTCCTGTAGCTGCCCGTGCTTGCCGATGCGCGGTTTGGGCAGACGGTCGAGCGTCGCCGCCAGCTTCGCCCGGAACGACGCGTCCGTGTCGAGGACTTCGGACGCCCGGATCGTGTTCGAGAAGAGATCGTGGAGTATCTGCGAGTCCATCGACGGACTCAGGCACAGCCCGCCGGAAGTGCCGTCAGGCAATCGATAGGCGTTCTCCGGCGACGACGAGGGCCCCGACACGAATAACCCGGACTCGTGTTCCACCAGGAAGTCGAGGAAGAACTCGCACGCTTCTCTGAGGATCGGGTAGGCGCGCTCGCGCAGGAACGCCTCGTCGAGTGAGAAGGCGTAGTGCTCCCAAAGGTGCTGGCACGTCCAGGCGGCTCCCATCTGCCAGAGCCCCCACGACGCGCCGTCAGCGGGGGTCGTGAAGCCCCACGCGTCCGTGAGATGGTGAGCGACGAACCCCCGGCATCCGTAGTGGACTCGCGCCGTCTTCCTGCCTGACGGGCGCAGCGAATCCAGCAGGTCGAACAGAGGCGTGTGGAGCTCAGCCAGGTTGGCGACCTCCGCGTGCCAGTAGTTCATCTGGATGTTGATGTTGAGGTGGTAGTCGCTGTTCCACGGCGGGTTCATCCCGTGCGCCCAGATGCCCTGCAGGTTCGCGGGCTGCGTGCCGGGGCGCGACGAGCCGATGAGCAGATACCGCCCGAACTGGAAGTACTGGGCGACGAGCCGGGGGTCCTCTGCGCCGTCGCGGACGCGCTGGAGCCGCTCGTCCGTTGGCAGCTCGGGCGCGGGATCGCCGAGGTCGAGGCTCACGCGGTCGAACAGCGCGCGATGATCGGCGACGTGCCGTTCCCGGAGCTCGTCGAACGAACGCAGGGCGGCGCTGCTGATCCAGGAATCGGTCCACGCGCGCTCATCGCGACCCCGGTATGAAGTCGCGCCCGCGAAGCGAAGCGCCACCGAAGTGGCTCCATCGATGCGAAGTCCGTCGTCGTCTGCGTTGAGGCTCCCGCCATGGGGCAGCACGTGTGCCTGCAGTCGGAACGCGATGCCGTCTCCCCCGTCGCATCGACCGGCCAACGTCAGGAAGTGGGGGTTCACGACAGGCTCGGTTCCGGCGTCCTGCTCGCGCGTCATCCGAAGGTTGAAGGTCAGCGCGCCCGGTTCCGATGCTGTCAGCCGGACGACGACAACCTGATCCGGTGCCGACGCGAAGTACTCGCGCGTGAAGAGCACTTCGCCGACGCGGTACTGCACCCGACAGATGCCCGTCGCCAGGTCGAGCTCGCGTCGGTAGTCCTCGACCTCCGTGTGGTCGAAGTCGATCCAGACGTCGGCGAGCGACTGGTAGGGCTTGACGCGCATCGGCTCGCCCATCATGTGGCGTTCAGCGAGGCGCGTCGCCCGCGCGATCTGTCCCTCGTTGAGCAGTTGGCGAATGAGCGGCAGGTAGCGGAGCGCGCGGGGGTTCGTCGTGTCGCGGGGCCCTCCCGACCAGAGCGTGTCCTCGTTGAACTGGAGGCGTTCCTGGGGCACGCCGCCGAAGACCATCGCGCCGAATCGACCGTTCCCGATGGGTAGCGCGTGATCCCAGATCGACGCGGGTTGGCGGAACCACAGCGACATCTCGCCGTCAGGGGGCTCGGACCTTCCGCTGAACGCTGCATCGGGTGTTGCCGTCTCCGTATCCGTCGTCGCCATGGGACGTCTTCTCCCGTGGAGTCGTGCCCAACCGGTTGCCAGACCTCCGGGCGTCCGCCCGCGCATGTGCCGCCGTCGGCGATTGCAGGTCAGTTCGTCGCAGTCGTGCTCGGTGTAGCCGCCTTGTAGGAACCGTTCAGCACGTTGGCGACGCCCACATCCTTGACGATGTGCAGCGCTTCTGTAAGCTGACGGTCGTTCTCCAAGTCGATCAGACGGTCGTTGCCGACGTTCAGGTCGAAGACCCCTCGCGCCTCGAGTCGGACGTAGCGGGGATCGAGCGCCAGATGGTTCTCTTCGAGAGCTGGCGTCAGTTCGGAGAGGCGAGCCCCTAGCGGCGCGAAGTCGGTCGGCGTGCTCCCGCGCTCGCGTTCGTAGGTGCGGATGTGCTCGAGCACGAAGTTCTCGATGATCTTCTTCTCGCGGATCTTCTCGCGAATGAACGCCTGTTCGTCGCTGAGGATCTCCGGTTCGACGGCGACGTTCGGTTCGATGCCCGATCCGTCGATGGACGTCCCGCCCGGCGTGTAGTACGCGGAGATCGTCAGCGACACAGCCCCGCCGTTCTTGAGCTCGAAGCGCTGTTGCACCACGCCCTTGCCGAACGTCTTCGTGCCGACCAGAATGCCGCGCTTTCGGTCTTTGATCGCCCCGGCAAGAATCTCGGAGCCGCTGGCGCTCATCCCGTTCACCAGGACGACCACGGTCGTGTCATCCGACACCAAGCGCTCGTTGTCGGCTTTGTAGACGTGGTTGAACTCCGACCGCCTGCCCTGTGTCGACACGATGATGCCGTCGCCGAGGAACGCGTCGGACATCTCCTTGGCGGCGGTCAGGAGCCCTCCTCGGTTGCCGCGTACGTCGATCAGCAGTGAGCGGATCGGACCCTCCTTCGCCGATTCGCGGAGGGCTTCGGTGAACTCGTCCATCGTCGAGTTGGTGAAGCTGTCGACCGATACATAGACGATCCCCGGTTCCACGACCGTCCACTCGACGCTCTCCAGCTTGATCTCCTCGCGCACGAGCGTCACGTCGAACGGCTCGTTGCGGTTCCGGCGCTCGATCGTGACGGTGACGGGCTCGCCGACAGCTCCACGGAGCTTGCCGACGACATCGTTCAGTGTCAAACCTCGGTCGCCGCCGAGGATGACCGACTCACCGTCCACCTTGACGATGATGTCGCCTGGCTGGAGACCGGCACGTATGGCTGGTGAGTTGCGGAGCGGCGTCGATACTTTGACGACGGCGAAGTCGCCTCGCTGTTCCGGGTAGATGCGGATTCCCAGTCCACCGAACTTCGCCTGGAACAGGTCTTCGCGCTCCCTCTGCTGCTCCTCCGGGCTCTGGTAGAAGGAGTACGGATCGTTGAGGGCGGAAACCGCCCCTCGAATCGCCCCTTCCAGCATCTTCTGGTCATCGACCTCCTTGTAGAAGTTGCTGTCGGTCTTGACCAGTATCTCGTTGAGCGTGGCGATGTAGGACGTTACGAGCTCATACCGGTTCTGGGCGGAGCTCTGGTTGAGCCACACGATCACGGATGCTACCGATGCGACCGCCAACAAGGCGACGACGGACAGACTACGGCGGTGCTTTCTCATGAAGTCGGCTCCCTTGCCCAGATGGATGCACTCTTGCCCCATCGGATGACCGTTCCGGCACCCACGAAGAGCCCTCACCGAAGGCTTGTGGTCGGCTCTCGCGCCGCTCTCGCGCGCTGGAGCGTCTCCCACACGAACGTGTGAAGCGCAGAGCCTAGTATACAGCGAGAGACTGTCACACCCAAGCGGTTTGGTTCACCGATGCGCAGGAACCTGAACCCATCGCAGTACGAGGCTACCGCGATACGGTCAGTACACGCCTAGGGCGTTGAGGTAGGCTCCGTACCGAAGATCGTGTTCGAGGATATGACGGATCAGCCACCGCTCGAGAAACTCGGCGACGTCCTTTGCCGTGATCTCTTTGCCGTGCCGAAGGTCGTCGCGCAGGTCGGCAGCGTCGGCTTCCAATTGTCGGTGGATCGCGGCGTGCTGCGCTTTGCCGCCGTACGCGTACGATCCCATCAGTTCCTCTTCGGCGGCGAAGTGATACTTGGTGTACGCGACCAGCGAGTTCGCCACCTCGACCAGGACGCTGCGATCGCCGTGCGACTCGATGGCGTGGGCGATGCTGTTGGCGATCTCGAAGAGCCGCTGGTGGTGGGTATCCATCCTCCCATTGCCGACGCTGAACTCGTCGCGCCAGGTGAACGCCTTCGATGTATCGTCGGTGTGGATGAGCCGCGACGTCCTCGCGAGATACGACTCGAGCAGCTTCCACCGAACCACGGGGATGTCCTCGATGGCGACGCCGGGGATTCGGCATACTTCCGAGCGTTCGAGCGCTCGCATGCGCAGCAGACGTGGCACACCGAAGACGGCGCTCTCCTCGCCATAGAACGAACCGGGGCCCAGGAGCTCAATGACTTCGCCACCGGCGCTGCATTCGACCGCGCCGCTCAGCACGACCTCGAGGCACGCGGTGTCACGAGACAGAACCGAGTCGCCTTCTTCGTAGAGCCGAACATCGCATATTTCGGCGACCCGACTGAGAACGGGCTCCGATATGGCTTCAGCGAACAGACCGAGCGACCTCAATCGGCTCTTCATCGACTCGGTGCGCGCCAGCCTGTCACCCAGTTGGTTTCTGCCAACCGCCTCCTGATAGAGAGATGCCGGCATCTCGAGCGCTTTCACATAGGAGAGAGCCCTGTACTGGAAAGGCTGGGCAGATCCGGTCAAGAGCGGCAACTGACCGACCAGGCCGCCGGCTGGCATCAAGGAGCGCGAGTGGCCCGTCTCGGCACGTCGTTCGATCGTGCCGGACAGGAGCAGATAGACACGGTCGGGCTCTGTGTCAGGCTCCAGCACGACAGAGCCCGGGCTGAAGGTCACGATCTCGCTGTTCAATAGCATGGCGAGGTCGTGCTCGGCGGTAGACGGCATCGCATGCTGCAGCCACCGCTCAGCCGCGACTCGCCAGTAGTCCACACGTGCTGGTATCAACACGTCCGTGGTTCCGTGGTGAACGCTGGCGCCAATGCTGCGTTCGTCGGGCGTGAGAGGTCGTGCGATATGCGCCAGCACGATCTTGTCGGACCTGTCGTCCTTGAAGTCGTTCGCCATGCCGTGGATGAAGCCTCCGCCGATGTCGATCTTCTTCACATCCGCAGGGCGGAGGTAGGTCTCACGGACGCTTTCCACGTAGCTTGACGTCACTGCGGGGTTCTCGCCGTCAGCCCAACTCCGCAGCAAGTCCAGAGAGACGATGTCGCTCATGTGGGCGTAGGTTCGGTATCCTCCGTCAGCCATGGCACGGAACGTGAAAACCGTGGAAGCCACGGGATGCGGCGATAGCTCCGGCATGACTTCGAGCCCGTCCACGTCGTTCCAGACGTCGAGCTTCAGATCGTGAGGATCGAGGTAGTGCGAGAACTGGTCCTCGTCGAACCCGAGGAGGGCAGCGAGTTTCTTCTGGACGGACGCTCTCACGACGCGCGCGGCGTAGTAGGGGATGCGGTGCCCGGCACGAACGAGCGTGGCGATCCCTGCGAAATGATCGTCATGCGCGTGAGTGTGGAAGATCCCCGATATCTGTGGTACGCCGATCCCCAACGAGTTCAGGTTGTGGATCAGGTTCGGTCCCGCATCGATCAAGTAGATGCGACCCTGGAACACGACGATGCTCGAAACCGCCGGGCGGTGGATATCCCATCCGTCCCCCTCGCCCGAATGGACGACGCCGAAGTACGGGAGATCGATGCTTTGAAATCCCAATGAATATGGGCACTCGTACCGCTCGTCGGGACCGAGGTTCAGGTCTACCGTGACCGATTCGGATTTGTAGCGCAGCTCGAACACGTTCGCGGCGGTGCGCCGAATGGTCACGCCTCCGCGGATTTCTACCGGGTCCTCGCGGACGATCAGGGTGTCCAGCAACTCGTTGGATGCTCGAATCTGTCCGAACGCGAACTTGAGCTTGAGGCGCATGAAATCCGAAGCCGCGTCTCCGACCATGCCGGCGTCCGCCAGTTCCTGCTCCGATACGAGCCCGTAGTTGCCTCGGTAGATGTACTGGAGCTGAGCGCGGACCTGCTGCGAGAGCCCGATCAGGAGCGGCTTGGTGCCCGTGTTGTTCGGGTGCTTGGGAATCAGCATCCCCTGGCGGTAGAGCATCTGAAGCACCGGGAACTCCGCCAGGTTCGCGAAATCTCCGTTCTGGACCATTTCGTCGGACAGCAGGATGGCATTGGGGCCCGTCTCGAAGCGGACGCCGTCCTGTTCGATCTCGCGGATGAAGCCGTGCTTGATGAGGTGCTTCACGCTGTCGGCAGGGCAACCGCAGACAATCCGCAAGTCGGCGTCCGGGATCTCTACCCAGAACACGCCGGTGCTGACACGATCGACGCGCACAGCCTGCTTTGCCACGGCACTGTCCTGTCTAGCTGGGTCCACCGAGGAACACTGGCAAGATCGGCCGCAGAGCCTTCACTGGCTAACCGCATGTGCCATCTTTGCGCTGGTGGAGCCAGATCCGGTTTCCATCCGGGTCCGCAATCATCGCCATGTGGCAGACGGAGGTCTCCATCGGCTCGACGAAAACCTGGACGCCCTTCGCTCGCAGCTCTGTGACCGCCCGCGTGACATCATCCACGGCGAGCGCCACCGTCGCTCCCCCACGGTCGCCGCGTCGTGGTGCTTCCGCCCACGGTGGACCCACGAGAGCCAGGGTCACCGGCACGAGCGAGAACTCCGCCCACGCGCCCTCCACGACGGTATCCAACGGCATTCCCAGCGTGTCCCGGTAGAACGAGATCGCCTTGCCCACGTCTGACACGGCGTACACAACGAAATCGATGGCTCGTGTCTGCATTGGACGGCTCCCTCCGTTGGCTGTGTGGGAACTTTCCCAACTCAGGACAGTAGCGCGTTCTCTCGTCCACGTCATGGGCTCGTTTCAGATTCGGTTCAGATGTGGAACAGCGGAACCATCGCGCTGTACACATCGCCTGGATAGATGCCCTCGACGCCGCTCGCCTCGATACGCCGCTGATCGAGAGCGCGGCCTCGGATGCACACGCTCAGAGTCCCGGACATGGGGAACACGGCGTCTTCCGGCAGCATCAGCAACGCCGCGCCGTCGGAACCGACCCTCGCTTCTGCCAATGCTTCGTTGCCGTCTGGCGATGAAAGCACGACGACAGAGTCCCTCATCGCGTCTCCCGACCCGACGAGAACGCGCACCGGGTCATGGGCAGCGTAGATGCGCACGTTTCTGAACCGGACATCGACCGCAACGCCGACACCAGATGCCTTCGCGGTCAGTGCGGCGCGCATGGCATCGCGCCGGGACCGCGCTTCGCCGACCCATATCCATTCCGCCCCGTGCAGCACATGCGTTTCGACGACGTCCTGCCATCGGCTGAACGCCACTCTTACGGTGCGGAAGACGGACGACTCGTCGCCAGCAGGGGGTATGACGGAGACCGACGGCGCAGTCCGAAGCGGAGCAGCGGGCGAGTCCTGATACCAGCCCTCGCTGCCCATGTGCTTTCCGAATACGACGCGCGAACCTTCGCGCGACCCCGATGGCGGCTCAGGCGATCCCGGCGCGCCGATGCCGCGAAGCTGTATGCCCACGCCGAACGATCCGGGCTGTCCCAGGTCCATCGGAACGCGCATCTCGGCAACCAGCGACACCGTCGCGGGGTACCAGCGCCGCGACGTGACCGATACGGACACATCCGTCGACCGAGTGGACACACCGTGCAGTCGGAGGCATTGGTCGGTTGCCTCCGCTGCGAGCTTCGGCATGTCGGGGACGATCTGCCAGCGGTCGGGGTCGAGCCCGCCCGCGAAGTCCTCCGCGAGGTACGCGCCTGACTGAATCCTCTGCATGGAAGCCTCTCACAGCGATCTCAAAGCGGGCTCGTCGATCTGCCTTCCGCGACCGTGTGACGACGGTCGGTCGCGGATGTATCATCTCAGACATTGCTCGCGTTGACGTGCGCGCGGACGAACCGTCCTCGTTGATTTCACAGTCGATGCCGATGGCTGCTGCATTTGAGGAAGTTTCACATGCCGCGTCTGTCGTTGCTGCGTAGTATCTACCGCGAACTGCTGGCGAATCCCGCCGGAGCTGGCGTGGTCACCAAAGCGACCTCGGCGCTCGTGTGGCCCCTCGCCCAGGTCCAGTCGCCGTTCGGGTTTGCCCTTTCGGGCCCGGCTCACAACGCCATTATGCTCGCACTGCTCGGGTACGGCGACATCCGGACCTACGAACCGATGGAGACGTTCCTGGTGCTGGTGACGACAAACGCCGGCGGCACGTTCTTCGACATCGGCGCCAATATCGGCTATTTCAGCCTCTTGGTCGCCTGCAACTCGCCCCGTCCCGTCCAGGTTATCGCGTTCGAGCCGTTGGAGGACAACTTTCGCTGTCTACAGCACAACATCGGCTGGAACGGCAAGGATCGCGTCATCCTGCCATATCGCATCGGCTTGGGCGACAGGAACTCCGAGGAGCTGCTGTCCCGATATAGCACCGGCGCCTCCTTCGTGCGAGGCTGGGATTTGGGTCAGGCGGACGAACAAGGCTTTGAGACCGTCGAAGTGCGACGACTCGACGGCATGTTCTCCGCTCGGGATATCAGACCGCCGATTGTCTTCAAGATCGATGTCGAAGGGTTCGAGGCGGCGGTCGTCGTCGGCGCGGCAGACCTCCTGAGGTCGAAGGAAACGGCGTGCGTTCTCATCGAAGTCGGCCACGCGCACCATCCTGGAGGCTTCAACGAGTCAGCTTTCTCCACGCTCGGGACACTCGAAGACTACGGATTCGACTGCTACGGGATACAGACCGATCCCACCTTGACGGGGAGCGAGAGCGTCCTGGTTCCCTTCCCCGATGTGGACCGACACGATGCTGAGAGATGGCCCTCTTCGTGGATTGCACTCCGTCAGAACCATCCGGTCGAGGGCATCGTGATGTCTTCGTTGCCGTTGTACCCACTGTATTGCTCATCTTGCCGGCTTCCGGAGAGCGATCTTCAGGGCGTTCTCGACGCGTTGGGGGCGTTGCGAGTCGGGTCCGAAGGCGTGCCTTCATCCTGATCTATTGCCTTGGCTGCCTTCACGCTGGGCGATCCCCCATTGAGCCGTCGCGCCGTGCCGGGTGCCTGCCAAGGTTCGTCCGCTAGCATCCCCCAATTCGGCAGAGCGCTCGCCGCAACGGAGTTGCCGTCGCGCGGATCGCCTTGACAAGCCGGATTCCCGGCGGGTAGCATGGAGCGTGTTTGGCACTCTTTGCCCACGAGTGCTAACGCGCAAGACGATTTCGCATCGGCTATGGGCAACTGTGGACCAAGGAGACGAGCGACCATGGCGCTGGAGCCGCTTTCCGATCACGTGTGCGTGGAGAGGCAGGAAGTCGAGGAGAGTCGCATCGGATCGATCATCGTACCGGACACCGCCAAAGAGCAGCCTCAGCTCGGGAAGGTCATCGCGGTGGGTCCGGGACGCCGGGACGAGAACGGCGTACGCCGCGCCCTGTCCGTCAAAGTCGGCGACACCGTTATCTTCGCCAAGTACGGCGGCAATGAGTTCGAACTCAACGGAACCGAGTACCTCGTGCTGCGGGAGTCGGACATTCTCGCCATCGTCGGCTAGGTCGCGAGCGTTCCGTCCAGGCGGGCTGTTGCCCGCCGTTGTCTGGGCGCGTATCAGGAGGATGTCAACGGTATGGCGAAGCAGATCGCGTTCGATGTCGAAGCGCGCGCTGGGATCAAGAAAGGCGCCGAAACGCTGAGCCGCGCGGTGTGCACGACGCTCGGGCCTCGAGGCCGCAATGTCGTTCTGCAGAAGTCCTACGGCGCGCCAACGGTGACCAAAGATGGCGTCACGGTCGCCAAGGAGATCGAGCTTCCGGGCAAGTACGAGAACATCGGTGCCCAGCTACTGCGGGCGGCCGCGTCGAAGACGAACGACGACGCTGGCGACGGCACAACCAGCGCCGTGACGATGGCGTATGCGATCCTACAGGAAGGGATCAAGAACGTCACGGCAGGCGCGGATCCGATGAGCCTGAAGCGGGGCATCGACAAGGCGTGCGAAGCCGTCGTCGCATCGCTGAAGGGGCAGAGCCGTCCTGTGAACGGCCGCGAGGACTACGAGCGGATTGCGACGGTCGCCTCGAACCACGACGCGACGATCGGCGGGTACATCGCCGACGCGCTGGAGAAGGTGGGCACAGAGGGCGTCATCACGGTCGAGGAGGGCAAGACCGCCGAGACGACCCTCGAAGTCGTCGAGGGGATGCAGTTCGACAAGGGGTTCATCTCACGCTACTTCGTGAATACCGAGGACGGCAACGAATGCGTCCTGGACAACCCCTACCTGCTGATCAACCAGTCGAAGCTGAGCGCGCTCAACGACCTGCTCCCGGTTCTCGAGAAGATCGCTCAGGTCGGCAGGCCGCTGCTCATCATCGCCGAGGATGTCGAGGGAGAAGCGCTTTCGACGCTCGTCGTGAACCGGCTGCGAGGCAACCTCCGGGTCTGTGCCGTCAAGGCTCCCGGATTCGGCGACCGGCGCAAGGAGATGTTGCGGGACCTGGCGACGTTGACCGGAGGCCAGTTGATCGCCGAGGAACTGGGTATCCGGCTGGAGAACGTCGTCCTCGGAATGCTGGGCCAAGCGGAGCGCGTCGTCATAGACAAGGACAATACGACCGTCATCCGCGGGAAGGGCAAATCCGAGGATATCGAGGGACGGAAGCAGCAGATCCGCAAGCAGATCGAGGAGACGACCTCCGACTACGACCGTGAGAAGCTCCAGGAACGGCTCGCCAAGCTCGCGGGAGGCGTGGCGGTGGTCAACGTCGGCGCTGCCACCGAAGTCGAGATGAAGGAGCGCAAGGCTCGCGTGGAAGACGCGCTCAGCGCGACCCGCGCAGCCGTGGAGGAGGGCGTGGTCGTCGGAGGGGGCGTATCGCTGATTCGGGCTCGCGGCGCCGTGTCGAGTCTGATCGAGACCACGGCGGGCGACGCCAGGATGAGCGACCGGCAGCGTGAGGACCTACTCACGGGCATGCGGATCATCGAGCGCTCTTTGGAGGCTCCGCTCCGACAGCTCGCCCGCAATGCCGGCGATGAGCCGTCCATTGTCGTGGCGACGGTCGCCGGCGGCTCCGGGGGCTTTGGATACAACGCCGCGAGGCGTCGTTACGAAGATTTGCCGGCTGCCGGGATTCTCGACCCGACCAAGGTGGTGCGCGTCGCGCTCCAGAACGCAGTCAGCGTGGCGGGTCTCGTGCTGACGACGGAAGCGACGATCGCTGAGCTTCCCGAGAAGAAGGCAGATGGCGCCGCGAGTCATGGTCACGCTCACCATCATCACTAGAGCTGGCTCGCGAGCTCAGCATGCGAGCATCGACAGACGAGAGGCGGCTCGACGAGCCGCCTCTCGTCGTTTGGGCGCTGATTCAGGTAACGAGGAGCTCGGGCTCCGCCGTTATTGCTAGGGAACCCGTCTGCCGTGGATGTCGCGCGACGCGGTTCATGGCTTGGAATCGACGTCTCGTTGCGCCATAATCGTCGCGTTGGTTGCCCAATCGGTTCCGAAGAAGGCTGTGGCACATGGGCCTGTCGGCACGCTGGCGAAACGTCGTCGTCCTTACGGTTTCGCTGGCGATTCTCGCGTTGTGGAGCTTCCGTCTTGCTGGGGATGTGCGCGCCTACCGCGCGGCTCGGGCGCTCAAGTCCGCTCGCGAAGCTGAGCTGGAGCGGCTCACGCACCAGCGGGAGGCCGCCCGCGAATACGTGCACAAGCTCCGAACGGATCGCCAGACGCAGGAGCGCATGGTGCGGGCGAAGGGCTACGCCCGACCTAACGAAGAGATCTACGTGATCCTGCCGGCAACGCCCAAGACCGAGACCTCCACGACGCCCGCGCCTTCTCCGGAGACCCGGTGATCGAATCGATCTACTGATGCCTCGAGCCGACCGCGCCTCCCGCGTCGTCGTCAGAGCCGCGTGCGCTGCCTTGCTCACGTGGCTGCCGACAGCCGTGCACGGCGCGTCTCCCCCGTTCCTCGACGGCGCGCCGCGCCTGTCCACTCTTTTACCTCGCGAATCGGTCGCCAGCGTCGACGGCGCTTTCGCGACGGTCGCCAATCCTGCCGCGCTCGACGCGAACCCGAGCCCTGACTTCGCCTACGTCCGCACCGTGAAAGGCGATTTCGCCAAAGACGACGGGCTGTTCTTGTCGCTGTACGGCAGTGGGATCGGCTTGGAGTTCGGACACGACATCATCGGTGGGAAGCGAGTGTCGTTCCGCAAGACGACGCTGTCCGGCGGCAGTCACCTGGGCGGCGGCATCTACTGGGGAGCGCTGCGCAGCGGGTTCAGCGGCAAGGCGAGAGAGCTTCACGACGACCTGGTGATCTGGGATGTCGGCGCACTGTTCCGTCGACGGTGGAGCTCCCTCGGTGTCGTCGCACGCAACGTCAACCGACCGATGCTGGACGGCTCCCGACTGGAGCGCGCCTTCGACTTCGGCTATGCCGTGCGTCCCGGCACGAACCGACTCACCCTCTCGTTCGATCTGCGAAAGACCGATGACGAGTCGTTCCGAACGGCATGGAACCGTCGTCGGTACTTCGCCAGCGCCACCCTCGAACCGGTCGGCGGCATACGGCTGACCGGCACGGCGTTCGGAGACCGGCAGTTCGAAGCGCGAGTCGCGTTCGACTACAACACCTTTGGGATCGGCAGTCACTCCCGCCTCGATGGTGGAGAGCATGTCGCCCAAGCGGGTATCCTGAGGCTCCATCGCGCTCGCGCCGCGAACGTGGTGTCGCGACCTCGCTATGCCGTCGTAACGACCCCCGACCAGTGGCAGACCGCGTACTGGCGTATCCGCCGCGATCCGCGCGTATCCGCCGTGATCGTAAAGCTCGACGGCGAGCGCATGCCCCTTGCCGGCTGGCAGGAGTTCCGGGCGCAACTCAACGAACTCCGCGCGAAGGGAGTCTCGACCGCCGCCTACATCCGCCACACGGGAACCGGGGGCTACTGGCTCGCGACAGTCGCCGACACGATCCTTCTCGATCCCATCGGCGAGATCGAGCTGGTCGGACTCTACGCGGACACGCTCTACTACAAGAACGCGATGGAGCGTTTCGGCGTCGACGCGCAGCTCGAGCGCATCGGCGAGTACAAATCCGGCACCGAACCGTTCACGCGCGACGAGCCGTCAGACGCTGTGCTCGCGAATATGAACGAGTTGCTGGACGATCTCTACGATCAGGTGACGCGAGGCATCGCCGACGCCCGTGGGGTCGAGGTCGAGTCGGTTCGGAGACTCATCGACGAGGGCCCGTATCTGGGGAACCGAGCGGTGTCCGCGCGTCTGGTCGATGGGCTGGCGACGCCTGACGAGGCGGAGAAGACGCTTCGAGCGAGGTTCGCCGGGGCGCAGTGGGTCACGGCTCCCGACTACAGCGTGATCAGCGAGGCTCCTCGTGACTGGTCCCAGCCCCCTCCGGGCATTGCGATCGTGCGCGTCGAAGGCGTGATGATCGACGGTGAGACGATCTACAATCCGCTGACGGGCTCTCGCTTCGTCGGCGCTGACACGGTGAGTTCCGCGATCCGCGACGCCGGAAGCGACGGGGATATCCGAGCGATTGTACTCGACATTGAGAGCGGCGGCGGGCTGGTGACGGCATCGGAAACCATGTGGCGAGCCGTGAAGGACGCGCGCGAGCACAAGCCCGTCGTCGCCCGGATCCGTGGGATGGGGGGCTCGGGCGCGTACTACCTGGCGTCGGGGACGGACCGCATCATCGCCGAGCCCGCGAGCGTGACGGGATCGATCGGCGTCTTCTCCGGTCGCATGTCAGTCCACCGGCTGCTGTCCCGGATCGGCGTCGATCAGCACGCACTGAAGCGCGGCGCCAACTCGGACCTGTACAGCGAGTACGCCCCGCTCACGGACGCGGGACGCGACGTGCTGAAAGAGCAGGTTGGCACGCTCTACGAGCAGTTTCTCGACCGCGTCGCGGCGGGCAGAGAGATGACCCGAGACGAGGTGCACGAGGTCGCGCAGGGGCGCGTTTGGACGGGCAAACAGGCGGTCGAGCGCGGTCTGATCGACGAGCTCGGCGGGATGAGCGAGGCGATTGCTTCCGCGAAGGAACTGGCAGGGATCCGAGCGGACCGCCTGATGACCGTCAAGTCGCTGCCGAAGCCGACATGGCTGGAACGCTTGGACATGGGCGGCTTGCTTGGACTCAGGCGATCGAGCGCGTCGCCGCTGGATGGCATCGCCAGCCTCGCATGGAACCGGACGATCAGGTCTCTCACGCGTCCGCGGGCGTACGCCTGGCTGCCTTGGACCGTATCGGACTGAGTGATCCCATGGCATCGGAGTCCGACTTCAGCACCCAACGCGAACTGATGGTGCGAACCCAGTTGGCGAACCGCGACATCTGGGACGTCCGCGTTCTCGATGCCTTCCGACGTGTCCCGCGAGAGCGTTTCGTACCCACCGCGCTGATGGCTCGCGCGTACGAAGACCGCCCTCTGTCCATCGGCTCCTGTCAGACGATCTCGCAGCCCTACATCGTCGCTCTGATGACGCAGTTGTTGGAGCTCTCGGGCTCTGAGCGCGTCTTGGAGATCGGCACCGGTAGCGGCTACCAGACTGCCATTCTCGCCGAGCTCGCGTCGCAGGTGTACACGATCGAGGTGATACCATCTCTGGCTACGTCGGCGCAGGAGCGGCTCGCCTCGCTCGGATACACGAACATCCAGTTTCGAACCGACGATGGAGCCGATGGGTGGGAGGCGCACGCGCCGTTCGACGGCATCTTGGTCACAGCCGCGCCGCGTCGGTTCCCCGAAAGCCTGGGGAGGCAACTGTGTATCGGGGCATGCGCCATCGCCCCAATCGGTGACTACGTGCAGGACCTCCGGCGCATCCGCCGCGTCGCCACCGGGCTCGAGGCGGAGTCGATCGTGGGGGTGCGGTTCGTCCCGATGGTCGGGAAAGCCCAGGAGGTATAGGTCAGAACGATGATGGACATCCCCGCATACATCGCGTATGCGTTCCGTCTGCTCATGACGCCCAACGGGCTCGCGTCCGTGGCTGCGGTGTTGGGTTTCCTGTGGTTCATCCGGCTGTACCGGAAGAAGGTCGAGATCGTCGGCTTGACTGCTGAGATCGTGCCGGACGACTCGTGGTTCGTCCATCGCGACGACAACCATCGGCTCGCAGCAGTCATCAGCCTGCGGCTCCACAATCGCGGCGGGACGGAGATCCGACTCGTCAGCGTGCGATTTAGCGGGTACGCGCCGAAGGAGGTCGTCTCGCCCATCCTGCTGGAGGGCAAGAACACGAGCCATCCGCTCCCTTTCCCGTCGCACGATCACTACTACCGCGGCATCGACTACCGGATCGCGCCCTTCGCGACGCAGTCCATATGGCTCTACTTCGACTCGGGCAGCGTGGAACTGCACAGCAAGATGAGCGCTCCGCTCGTGTTGCGAGACCACCATGGCAAGCGCACGTCGGTCCGCGTCGAAATCACACGACACCCGTACCAAGTGCAGCTCTATCGACAGCAGTGGACGTGAACCCAACATGCGCCTGAAGCCGCGCGATGCTTGACAAGTGGGCAGGGCTCGGATACCTTTGTTGCGGTCTCGGACAGCGGATTGCCACGGAATCGTTGTGCCCCGCCTCTGTGCCCAATCGAAACGAAGGATACCGGTTCTATGGAACGTGTGCGGTGGTGGCGAATCGGCGTCATCCTGTTCGTGGTGCTCTTGTCCGGGGTCTACGTCCTGCCGAGCGTTCCTTCGTTCTATGGACCGATGTACGGACACCTGCCGGCTGACCTTCAGGGTTCACAGGGCATCCCGAAGCCGGTGTCGGTCGACGGCGGGTTCGAGTTCCTGCTGGACAAACCGGCGTCCAAGTCAGCGGAGGCACTGAGCAAAGCCTATCGACGTCTTGCAGCGACGCTTCGCGAGCGCTCACAGGCGATAGGGCTCACCGATGTCCGGCTGAACGACAGCGCCACCCCCGCGGACGATTCCCGCGCGATCCAAGCGAAGCTCAAGTACGAGTACACCGATTTCTTCGGGCGCTCCCCCGACGCGGTCCTGCGTGACCTCCAGCTCTACGGCAAGCTGCCTCTGGGACTGCGCGGCTGGCTCTTCCCCGAAAGCCGCATCCAGCTCGGTCTCGACCTCAAAGGCGGCGTGTACCTGGCGCTCGAACTGGACCTCGCCGAAGCCGAACAGCAGGTGATGGCTGAGGCGCAATCGAGCATCCAGCGCGATCTGCGCGACCGCTACCGCGTCAACTGCCGTGAGGTGACGCCCGACCAAGGCGCTCTGATCGTCGTCGTCAAGCCGAGCGCCGACTGGGGCGCTGCGGGCGACACGCGCAGGACCGACACAGAGAAGTACCTCGAGGGTCTCGAAAGCTTCTCCGTCCAGCCGGTCAACGGCGGCGCGGCGGACGCCGAGGGTCTGGTGCGCTACCGACTCGAGCTCAAGTCGAGTGAGATGGACGACCAGACATCGCACGCTTTGACGCAGGTTCTGGAAGTTCTGAGGAACCGCATCGACGCGTTCGGCGTCGCAGAGCCGGACATCCGCCAGGAGCCCAACAAGCCCCGGATCATCGTGCAGTTGCCCGGCGCGCGCGACTCTTCGACCGCCGCGAACGTCGTGAAGACGATGGGTCGGCTCGAGTTCCGCATGGTTCAGCAGAAGGACGGAGCCCCGTGGTACGGCTCCGGCACGCCTCCCACGCCGGATCAGGTCCCCGATACCGCAGAGGTCCTCTACGACCGCGAGGGTCACTGGCTCGTCGTCGACCGAGAGTCCGTCATCACGGGTCGAGATATCTCGCGCGCGACGACTCAGCGCAACATCGCCGAGATCGTCGTGTCGGTCCGCTTCACCGGCAACGGTCGACGAGCGTTCGGCGAGGCGACCGCCGCGCATGTCAACGAGCTGATGGCGATCATCCTCGACAACACGGTCGTCTCGTTCCCGCGCATTCGCGAGCCGATCCTGACTGGTGAGGCGTCCATTTCCGGCGGGTTCGACCAGGAATCCGCAGGCGATCTGGCGAGAATCCTTCGGGCTGGCGCTTTCCCGGTCGGCGTGAAAGTGGCGGAGGAGCGCACGGTCGGGCCCAGCCTGGGGCAGGAGGCGATCCGGAAGGGTACACTCGCCGCCATCATCGGCATCGCGACGGCGCTCGTGTTTATGACCTACTACTACAACATCTGCGGTACCTTCGCGGCAATCGCGTTGGTGCTGAACGCGCTGATGATCCTCGCGTCGCTGGCGCTGCTGGGAGCGACGCTGACACTGCCGGGCTTGGCGGGTCTCGTGCTCACGATGGGCATGGCGGTTGACGCCAACGTGCTCATCAACGAACGCATCAAGGAGGAGCTCCGAGCCGGCAAGTCGGTGTCCGC
>VGLH01000084.1 GCA_016866785.1 Candidatus Poribacteria bacterium | reverse complement strand
AGCTTCTGGCACATCAGGATCGCCGCGCCCCAGTCCGGCAGATCGGTATGGTAGAACGCGGGCTCGAAAAACTTGTACTCGACCAGCATGCGGCTCCCGACCGGAAGGTCGTCGTAGGCGACCTTGAGGGCGTCGTAGAGCCGCGCTTTGCGGGCTCGGAAGTCGTCCTGACCCGGGTAGTTCGTCCCGTCCGCGAGCCACACGCTCAGGAACTTGGAGCCCGTGATTCGCATGATCTCGGTGCATTCGAGCAGGTGCTCGACTGCTTTCTGGCGCACCTCTGCCTTCGGGTGGCACACGCTCCCCAGCTTGTAGTCCATGTCCTGGAACAGGTTCGGGTTGATCGCGCCGATGCCGATGCCGAGGTCGTCGGCATACTGCTTCAGCGCTGCCCAGTCATCCACCTTGTCCCAAGGAATGTGGAGCGCCACGGTCGGCGTTACGCCGGTGAACTCGTGGACCACGGCTCCATCGCGCAGACGCTCCTGAGCATCGCGAGCCGCCCAGTCTTGCCGGAACACGCCAAACCGAGTGCCGGAGTCGCCATATCCCCAAGACGGGGTTTCGATGTGCTGCTTTCTCAGCCGTGTCTTGACGGCGTTGACGTCGATGCCCAACGCTTGGAGGTCTTCTGCCAGCAAGTCGTATCGAGCGCGGATCCTGGATTCGCGTGACATGTGCCCGCTCCTTGACTTCCCACTTTCCCTGACAGCATCCGTTCGATGATTATATCCAGCCCTGCCAGGGCGGAGCAACCGGCTGGCGTCGCGCAGAAGTATCCGCCGTCGGCTTGAGTGCTGCCGTCCGGTGTGGCACATTCCAGGCGTGGAAGCCGGCATAGGCTCCGGCGGGAGCGAAGGGGTGCCGCATGACTCGACGGATGCAGATGTTCGAAGACCTGCTCGACATGCAGGCGGAAGCGAACCGTTTCTTTGAGGATGTCTACCGACGCCTCGCGCTGTTCGAGGTCGCTCTGAGCCGCTGGCACGTCGCGGACGACCGCATGTTCCAGCGCGAGGTCACGCGCCACGTCGCCGCGGGAGGGCAGCGCGAGATCGCCGTATCGAGCGCCATGGGAAGGAGGGAAGGCAAACCCGCTGCCGTTGAGATGTACGACTCATCGAGCAACGTCGTCGCGGAGATATCGATTCCGGGGCTCAGTCCAGGCGATCTCGCGATCACCGTGAGCGACGACCGGCTCACGCTTCAGGGACGTTTCTCTCGCACCATTCAGCTTCCGCAGGGCATCGACCCGGAGTCCATCCGCGCCCAGTATCAGGACGGCGTGCTCCGACTGAGCCTTCCGAAGCCGCCGGAGGCATCGCGCGCGATCCCGATCGAGTTCGAGTGAACGTGGCGAACCCAGAGACGTTCCGCAGGCTGTCGCGCGCGCCCTATCTGACGGCTGACATCCCGGGAACCGGGGGAGTCCTCAAGCAGAGACCCGAGGACTTCGTCGTCGAGGAAGTCCCTCTGTATGAGCCCGCTGGCGAAGGGAACCACACCTACCTGACCATCGAGAAGCATGGGCTGTCCACGTTCGAAGCCATTCAGCGCGTGGCTCAAGCCCTCGGTATCTCTCCCTCGACCGTTGGGTACGCCGGGCTCAAGGACACGCGCGCGGTGACGGTGCAGCGAATCTCCGTGGAGGGCGTCGACCGCAACGATGCCCTTGAGCTCTCGATCCCGCGCATGCGCGTACTGGCGGCAGACTACCACCACAACAAGCTTCGCATCGGACACCTCGCCGGGAACCGGTTCCGTGTTCACATCCGCAGACCCGAGGCAGGCGCGCACGCGCATGCCAGCGCGACGATCGAGCGGCTCTCGAGGCTGGGAGTACCGAACTTCTTCGGAATGCAGCGGTTCAGCGCGCGGCGGAACGCCCACGTCATCGGACGGGCGATGCTGTTGCACGACTGGGAAGGAGCCGCGCGGGCTTACCTCGGGAACCCGCTTCCGTTTGAAGTCGATGCGCTGCGAGAGGCGCGACAAGCCTTCGACGAAGGCGACTTCAACCTGGCTCGCCGCCTCTTTCCTATGCCCCGGTTCCGCGAAGAGCGGAAGGTCTTGGGCGCGCTCGTGAGAGGCATAAGCTGGCAAGCCGCGTTCGGCGAGATGCACAGTCGGATGCGCCGTCTTTTCACTTCGGCGTATCAATCAGCCCTGTTCAATCGCGTACTGGCGCGCCGGATGCCCGACATCGGCACGATGCTCGACGGCGACGTCGCCGTCAAGCATCAGGGCGGCGCGGCGTTCATCGTCGAGTCCGCCGCCGTGGAACAACCCAGAGCGGACGCCTTCGAAGTGAGCCCGTCGGGCCCACTCTACGGTAGGTCGATGCTCCGGGCCCAAGGTGAACCCGGCGAGGCGGAAGCCGCCATCCTGCGCGAGGAAGGCTTCGACCCGAACACGATGGCGTCCGTGTTCCGAGACCTGCGCGGACAGCGAAGGCATCTCCGAATCCCGCTGGCGGAACCGCATCTGGAGACGCTGGACAACGACGACCTGCTCGTGTCGTTCCGACTTCCCAGCGGCAGCTACGCGACCGTCGTCCTCGACGAAATCATGAAAAACGACCCGTTCGGTCTCCTCGACGGCGACGGGCCCGATGACGATGAGAACGACTAACGAACCCGCGTTGGTTTTGACTTCCCAACAGCCGTCACGATAACATCACTGGTTGCGCATTCGGCGTGCGGTGTCGCATCGTGCCCGTCGTCTGGGGCTCCCAAGTGTTCGAAACACTCAACGAGAAGCTGCAGCGCGCCTTCAAGGAACTGAGCGGGCGCGGACGACTCACCGACAAGAACATCGGTGACGTGTTGCGCGAAGTGCGCCTGGCGCTTCTCGAAGCCGACGTCAACTTCCGCGTCGCGCGCGACTTTGTGAAGCGCGTGCAGGAACGCGCCGTCGGGCAGGAAGTCCTCGGCAGTCTGACGCCGGAGATGCAGGTTCTCAGGATCGTCAGCGAAGAGCTGACCGCCGTGATGGGCGAGCAGTCTGAGAAGCTGCGCGTCGCGCCGTCGGGAACGCAGATCATCCTGATGGTGGGCTTGAACGGTGCTGGCAAAACGACCGCGTGCGCCAAGCTCGCCAAACGGGTTCAGAAGGAAGGCAAGTCGCCCCTGCTGGTCGCAGCGGACGTCTACCGTCCGGCGGCGATCCGCCAGCTCCAGATTCTGGGCGAGCAGATCCACGTCCCCGTGTTCACCATGGGAGCCGACACGCCGCCGCCACGGATCGCCGAGGCGGGTCTGCAACACGCGCGGAGTCACGGCAACAACGTCGTCATCATTGACACCGCGGGGCGGCTGCAGACCAACGAGGAACTGATGGTCGAGTTGGAGCAGGTCCGAGCGGCGACGAACCCGACGGAAATCCTGCTCGTCGCCGACGCAACGACCGGGCAGGAAGCCGTTGCCGTCGCGGAGGAGTTCCATCGTCGCCTTTCGTTGACGGGCGTCATCCTCACGAAGATGGACGGAGATGCCCGCGGCGGGGCTGCGATCTCCATTCGAGCTGTCACCGACTGTCCGATCAAGTTCATGGGCGTCGGCGAGAAGTTGGATGCTCTGGAGGAGTTCCACCCAGACCGTATCGCGTCGCGCATCCTCGGACGAGGCGACATGCTGTCGCTTATCGAACGCGCCGAGGAGGTCCTCGACGAGGAGAAGGCGCGACACATCGAGTCGAAGATCCTCGAGAGCCAGGAACTGAACTTCGAGGACTTCCTCGACCAGCTTCGCCAGATACAGCGCATGGGCAGCCTCGATCAACTGCTCGAGATGATACCGGGTTTCAACAAGCTGCGCGGTCAGGGGCTCGAGGCGGACGAATCGCAGCTCCGACGCGTCGAAGCGATCATCCTGTCGATGACTCCGCAGGAGCGGCGCAACCATCGCCTGCTGGACGGCAGCCGGCGGAGGCGCATCGCGCTCGGCAGCGGAACCACGGTTCAGCAGGTGAACCAACTCGTCCAGCAACTGGCGCAGATGAATCGCGCCGTCAAACAGTTCTCCGGTCTTGCCCTGGGTGGGAAGAAATCCAAGCGACGTCGAGCGTTCCAGAGCTCGCTACGGTTCTAACGGAGGAAGTCATTTGGCAGCTAAGATCAGGCTCCAGCGCGCCGGTCGGACGAAGCGCGCGTTCTACAAGATCGTTGTCGCCGACACGCGCGCGAACCGCGACGGCAAGTTCGTCGAGCAGTTGGGAACCTACAATCCGGTGCCCGACACCTTCGAGCTCGTGATCGACGAGGAGCGGGCCCTCTACTGGCTCCGACAGGGAGCTCAGCCGTCCGACACGGTTCGCAGCCTTCTGCGACAGCAGGGCGTGTGGGCGCAGTACAAAGGTCCCAGCGCCGCTGAGGCTTCGTCGGGGGAGTAACGTCAGATGGCTCGCCCGTCGTATCCAGCGCAGGCTTCCGAGCCGCGTCTGCGGGAACTCGTCGAGTTCATCGCGCGCTCCCTCGTCGACCAGCCGGATGCCGTGCGCGTCGAGGAGACTCCCGGACCTCGCACGACCATCGTCGAGTTGTGCGTCGCCGAGGAGGACATCGGCAAGGTCATCGGGAAGCAGGGCAGGACCGCTCGGGCGATGCGCACGGTTCTCGCCGCTGCTGCGACGCGCGTCAACAAGCGCGCCGTGCTGGAGATCGTCGAGTAAACTCGGTCGGCGCAGGAACCTGAAGCTCGGGTGCCGACGCGCCGAGTCGAATCGGCGTCGCCCGGATCGATGGTGTACATCCCTGCGGCAGGCGTCTGACGTCATGAGTCGCCGGCGCGGTTGATTCGGGATGCTCCTCCGATCAGTCGTCTCTTGCAGTGTCGGCAGGGAGTTGCGATGGCGCTCATCCTCAAGCGTCCCGTGGTCGTGAAGCAGGTCGTGACCGACGCCTTCAAGCAGAAGACGTTGCGGGAGATCCAAGCCACGCTTGAGCAGATCGACCGGAACCTGGCTCAAATGGAGTTCCAGGGTCGCCGGATGGTCGCCGAGATCGAGCGGCAGGCTCCACCCCAGGCTCTGCAGATCCGCGAGGAGCTGCGCAAGGAGCGCCAGCGTCAGGAGCAGATGCACGAAGAGCTGCGCGCGAAGCGCGCCCAGGTCGAAGCGCTCGAAGTGGATTCGATGTTCATCGCCGGGACCTACGAAGCCCCGGTGCAGTTGGACGTCGGTGAGAACTTCGGCGCCAAGATGCGGCAGCTCGAGGTGATCGTGAAGGACGACATCGTCGTCGAGATACGGGGCTAGCCGCGCCGGAGGGATTCGTCGGTGCCGCAGACGCAGCTCTCGTTCATGACCTGCGACGTCGTCACGATCTTCCCGGAGCTCGTCACGGCGGTCGGCGCGTGGGGAGTGCTTCGGCGAGCGCAGTCATCGGGACAGCTCGCGCTCCGCGCTGTGGACTTGCGCGACTACACGGACGACCGTCATCGCACGGTCGACGATTACCCGTACGGCGGCGAGCCCGGCATGTTGATGAAGCCGGAGCCGCTGTCGCGGGCGATCCGGGGGCTATCGGAGAGAGCGAGCGCCAAGCCCCGAGTCATCCTGATGACGCCTCAGGGGGCTCCGCTTCGGCAGTCCGACTGCGAGCGGCTTTCTCTTGAAAGCCATCTCGTGATCGTCGCCGGACGGTATAAAGGCATCGATGAGCGAGTTTGCCACCGCCTCGTCGACGAGGAGATCTCGGTCGGCGACTACGTCGTGAGCGGGGGCGAGCTCCCGGCTCTGATCCTGCTGGATGCTGTGGCGCGCATACTGCCCGGCGTGCTGACCGACGCAGACTCGGCGCTGCGCGACTCGTTCACGGATGGACTACTGGACGCGGCGCACTACACGCGCCCGGCGACGTGGGAAGGGATTCCGGTTCCGGAGGTGCTCCTCAGCGGCGACCCGAAGCGCATCAGTGCGTGGCGACGCCGCGACGCTCTCCGGCGCACATTGCTCAGACGACCCGATTTGCTCGAACGCGCTGTCCTGACGGACGAAGACCTGTCCGTGCTGGACGAGCTCCGGCGCGAGCACGGCGGTTAGGATCCGCGAAAGGAACACGCGATGAATCTCGTGTCGATTGTCGAACAGGAACAGATCAAGCCGCTCTCGGAGATCATCCAGGCGCGCGACAACAACCCCGATTTCTTCGCCGGGGACACCGTGCGCGTCAACGTGCGGATCATCGAAGGCGACAAGGAGCGCATCCAGACGTTCGAGGGTGTCATCATGCGCCGTCACGACAACGGCGCAGGCTCCACCTTCACGGTGCGCCGCATCTCCTTCGGTGTCGGGTGCGAGCGCACCTTCCCGCTCTACTCGCCGCGCATCGAGCGCATCGAGGTCGTCCGTCGCGGCGCTGTCCGGCGAGCCAAGCTCTACTACCTGCGTGAGCGCAGCGGCAAGTCGGCGCGCATCGCTGAGAAGGCGTACCGTCGCACCAGCGAGTAGATCGGTGGAGCTGCCAAGCTACGAGCACGAGGCGACTCTGATCGCACAGGGCTTCGTCCGAGTCGCCGGAGTCGACGAGGCGGGTCGAGGTCCACTGGCAGGACCCGTCGTGGCGGCAGCGATCGTGCTCCCGGACGACGCCGTTGCGCGCAGCCTGGGCGTCCGCGACTCGAAGCAGCTCAGCGCGTTGCAACGCGACGAGCTCTATGACGCTCTGATCGAGCGCACGTCGGCTTGGGCGACCGCACGGGTCGATCCGAACGAGATCGACCGCATCAACATCCTCCAGGCTTCGCTGCTCGCCATGGCGAATGCCGTCGCCCAGTTGGAGCCCCGTCCGAGCGCCGCGCTCGTCGACGGGAACCGCTCGCCGGCGCACCACTTCCCCGACGGCTTCGCGCCCCAAGTGATCACAGTCGTCCGAGGCGACCAGCGATCCGTCTCCATCGCGGCGGCGTCGATACTCGCCAAGGTCACGCGGGATCGCATCATGGAAGCCTACGACGCCGAATACCCCGGCTACGGCTTCGCGAGCCACAAGGGCTACCCCTCCCCAAGCCACCGCCGCGCCATCGAGACCCTCGGCGTCTGCCCGATCCACAGGCGCACGTTCCGAGGCGTCCGCGAGTTCTGCGAGAACGCCCATGAACCGAGTTCCCGCCGCTGAGCTCGGACGGCGCGGCGAAGATGCCGCGTGCGCGTTCCTAGAGCGACTGGGGTACTCCATCCTACAGCGCAACGTTCGCACGCCGCATGGCGAGATCGACGCCATCGCTCGCGATGGCGACACGCTCGTGTTCGTCGAGGTCAAAGCCCGACGGGGCACACGGTTCGGCGACCCATCCGAGGCAGTGACCAAAACGAAGCGCGCTCGCCTGTGCCGTTCAGGAATGGCGTTCCTACAGGAACGCGGATGGCTCGACGCTCCGTGCCGGTTCGACGTCGTCGCCATCCTGGAGCGCGCGGGTGAGTGGGACGTGATCCACACAATCGACGCATTCCAGTGCGACGATTCGATGTGGGACTCGACCGGTCGCTGACGCTCTGCGATCCCCTACTCCCTCGGAACGATCCCCTTGCGCTTGAGGAACTCTTCGAGGTCGTGGCAGAGCATCGTCATCACCGCGACGTCGCGGGATTCGAGGCGGGTTCGACCCAGTACGCGCTCCAGTGGAACGCGGATCGTATCCCAGTCGTCGTTGAGCGGCTCGAACTCGACCATGCGGAGCAGAAGCTGCAGGCGATGGAGCAGGGCGCGCCGGTCCTGATCGGTGGCGAGCCGGTAGCTGACAGGCGACCGCTCGCCGGCGCATGCGATAAACACCTCGTAGACGGCGATCTGAACGGCTTGGGCGAGGTTCAGGGATGGGTTCCGAACCGCCATCGGGATGCTCGCCGCGAGATGGCAGCGCGACAGCGAGGCGTTCGATATCCCGAAGTCCTCTCTGCCGAAGTAGAGCGCGACTCGGTGATCGATGGCTGTTCGAGCGATCTCGGCGGCGGCTTCGCGCATGGTGACCGGCTGCGCCATCCGCCGCTCGCGTCGGCGATGGGTGGTTCCCACGAGCAGGTGCACGTCGCCAACCGCCTCGTCCAGCGTCGTGACCTCTCTCGCTGCAGCGAGCACATCGCGCGAGTTGCTCGCAAGCTGCCGAGCCTCCTGCGAGTTGCGCCAGTCACATAGCGGGTTCACCAGCCAGAGCTCGGAGATGCCCATGCCCTTGATGGCGCGAGCCACCGATCCGACGTTCCGTGCATCCTTCGTCTCCTCCAAGATCACGCGGATATTGGGCAGTTGGCTTGGCACGTCGATGCGCAGCGCGCGCACCTCCTCGGGAGCCAGATCATCCGCCATGCCGGATCGACGCATCGAGGCTTCCTCCACCGGTCACGAGCGCCGCACGCCCTTTGTGCGACGCCCCAGGCTGTGCTAGGGTAGCATACCGTCCGCGACCCCTACATGGACAACACTGACAGCAGGGCGACGACGCTGCCGATCGATCGATCCGCCGCAGACCCAATCGCGACCCAGACCAGTCCGAGCGGACCTCTTTCCGCCTCCGAGGTCGCCGCCTTCGTGCGCCACGGTTACCATGTCGGTCGCAGACTGGTTCCGCCGGACATCGTTGCGTCGGTGCGAGACCGCATGTGGCGCGAGCTGGGCAGGTCGCCCGACGACCCGTCCACATGGCCCGAAGCCGCCATTATCGTGCCGCATGAAGTGAACCGCCATATGGCTCCCTGCCGCACGGCGCAGGTCGAGGCGGTCGCGGAGCAGCTCGTCGGAGCCCACTTCCGGCGCGGCGGCGGGGCGAGCCCGGTCATCAACTTCCCGCGCCACGGAGAGCCCGTGTTCGAACCGATGGGTCTCCACATCGACGGCATCGACGTAACGACGCTCTTGCCCCTGCACCGGTTCCTCGTCACCATGACCTATCTCACGGACACGGTCGAGTTCGGAGGCGCTACGGCGGTATCACCCGGGAGCCATCGGCTTCTGTTCGAGCACTGGATCACTAGCGGAACCGTGCCCGGTGGCAAGACAGCCGTCCCGGACCTCGATTACCAGACGCCGATTCCGGTGACTGCCAACGCCGGGGACGTCGTGTTCCTGCACTATCTCGTCGCGCACGGCTCATCGCACAACCGAGCGAACCATCCGCGCGTCGCGCTGAACGGAGTCGTCGGGCCCGACCGCGATGCGCCGTACGTCCCGAAGCTGGGCCCGCCAGCGCCAGACTGGACGCCCATCGACTGGACGCTCCGCACCGACACGCTAGGCATCGAGCGCATCGACCAACTGCCTCGCGACACGATCACGCTGTAGGCTCGCGGCTCCGAGGAACGATCCGTTGGACGTATCGCTGTTCGCGAACCAGACGATCAACGCGTTCACCCTGGGCGGCATCTACGCGTTGATCGCGGTCGGCTACACGATGGTCTACGGCATCATCAAGCTGATCAACTTCGCCCACGGCGAGATTTACATGATGGGCGCGTTCATCGGCATCCTGCTGATCGCCCGAGGCGTGCCGTTCGTCGGAGCGCTCGCGCTCGCCATGCTCCTCTGCGCCGGTCTGGGCGTCGCCATCGACGTGATCGCCTACCGACCCCTTCGGAACGCGCCTCGGCTCGCACCATTGATCACCGCCATCGGCGTGTCGCTCTTCCTGCAGAACTTCGTGATGCTCCTTTGGGGAGCCTCGGAACGCCCGTTCCCAGACCTGCGACCCGCGTTCCTCGTGCGTCCCATCGGCGCGGAGGCGCTCGCGCGCGGCGACGAGCTCCTATCGGGCATCGAGGGACGACTCCAGTCGAGCGCTTTCGGCCGCCTCAAGCACGTGGAACGCCGTGGCGACGAGCTCTACGTCGCGTTCCGCCTGGGAACCGAGAGCAACGATACTCGCTCGTTGCTGCGCGATGCGCGACGCGACGCCCTCGCCCAGATGCGTGCGACCGAACCGACCATCAACCTCGACGCCGAGGAAGTCGGCTTGGAGCATTGGCTGAACCGACCCGCGTGGTCGATTCATCTAGGCGGCGACCGCGCCGTCGAGCTGAAGTGGAAGGTCGTGTTCATCTGGATCGTCGCCATCGCGCTGATGCTCGCGCTCGAAGCCGTCGTCCAGCAGACCAAGATGGGCAAGGCGATGCGGGCGTGCGCCCTCGACAAGGCGACGGCGGCGCTCATGGGTATCGACGTGAACAAGATCATCGCCGCGACGTTCGCCATCGGGTCGGCGCTGGCGGCGACAGCGGGCGTGCTCTTCGCGCTCTATCGCGGCAGCGGCATCGGCTACCGCATGGGATTCCAGCCCGGCGTGTTCGCATTCTCGGCGGCGGTTCTGGGCGGCATCGGCAACATCCGTGGCGCGATGCTGGGCGGCGTCGTGCTCGGCGTCGTGCAGGTCGCCGCGAACGCCTACATCACGGGCTGGCTGGGGGTGAGCTCCAACTACGAGTTCGCCTTCGCCTTTGGGCTGCTCATCCTCGTCATCCTGATCCGTCCCACGGGTCTTCTGGGACGCGCCAGCGCGGAACGCGCCTAGCCCATGGGAGCCGCGCGCATGAATCCAGCATCGTGGGCGCGTGACCAATGGAACGCCGACGGCGGCGCGCTATGGCGGCGCGTGGGCATCGTGTGCCTCGTTCCGGCGTGCCTGGTCGTCGCGCTGGCTCCCGCGCTGCCCCTGCCGCCCGCAGAGGGCGCGCGTCTCATGGACGTGTCGCTGCTGTGCATCCTCTACGCCATCGTCGCGCTCGGGCTGAATGTCGTGACGGGCTACACGGGCTTGCTCGACCTGGGCATCGTGGCGTTCGCCGCCGTCGGAGCTTACACCGCGACGATCCTGTACGACCGCCCATGGATGCAGTTCCCCGGATCGCTCTTCGTGGTTCTGTTAGTGGGCGGATTGCACGCCTCGGTATGGGGGGTTCTCCGAGGAGCGCCGACGCTACGGCTCATCGGCGACTACTACGCCATCGTCACGTTCGCTTTCGCGGAGATCGCGCGCATCTTCATCCGCAACGAAGCTTGGTTGACGGGCGGAGGCAACGGCTACAAGAACTTCCCGGTTCCCAACCTGCTTGGCGGACACCTCGAAGGCGGCGAGTACACCGGCATTCTCAAGACATCGGGCTACTGGAGCTACCCCAACGGCACGCTATGGCACGGCGGCACGTGGCAATTCTACTATCTGTGCTTGGGGTTCCTGTTGCTGGCGGTCGGCGTCATGTGGCGGCTAGAGCGCTCGCGTGTCGGACGCGCCTGGTTCGCGATCAAGGCGGACGAGACCTCGGCGATGACGAGCGGCATCCACCTGTCGAGCCTGAAGATGCACGCCTTCGCGGTGTCGGCGTTCTTCGCCGGGGTCGGCGGCGCGCTTCTCGCCTTCCGCACCAGTACCGTATCGACGAACGTGTTCGACTTCTGGTTTTCCGTCGTGGTGCTGTGCGCCCTGGTGCTCGGCGGGATGGGCTCCATCGGGGGCGCTGTCGGGGGAACCTTCATCGTCGTGGGCTTGGGCGAACTGCTGCGGGAGGAGATTCACATGGGCGGTATCGTGCTGAAGGTGGACGACCGCGCGCGGTTCCTCTTCTTCGGCGTGCTGCTGGTGATCGTGATGGTCTTCAAGCCCCAGGGGCTCTTCCCGCGACGCGTGACGACGAAGCGCGAGCCCCTCGACACGACGGACGCGACGCTCTTCCAACTCGGAGATGACTGATACCGTGTCGACGCCCATCGTCTCGGTCGAGGGACTGACGAAACGCTTCGGCGGCGTCTCCGCCGTCGAGGAGTTGGACTTCTCCGCGCATCGCGGCGAGATCACGAGTCTCATCGGTCCCAATGGGGCTGGCAAGACGACCGCGTTCAACCTCATCACGGGTCTCTACGAACCGACGGCGGGTAGCATCCGGTTCCACGGCGAGCGGACCGTCGATCTCGCTGAGGCGGTGTTCGACCCGCTGCATGCGGCGATGGTCTCGGTCGCCAGCGTCGGGCTCGGCGTCCTCGCGCTGGCGATCCCTGCGGCGCGGCAAGCGCTCTACCACAAGCGGCGAACACCGGACACGATCACCAGCTTCGGCATCGCCCGGACGTTCCAGAACATCCGACTCTTCGGCGCGTTGTCGGTCCTCGACAACGTGAAGGTCGGACTGCACGGTCGGGCGAGGAGCGGGCCCGTCGATGCGGTCGCCAGATCGAAGCGCCACCGTCGAGAAGAACGGGAGATCGTCTCGTCAGCGGCGAAGTACCTCGACTTCGTCGGTCTGCGCTCTCGCGCCTACGAAGCCGCGACCGATCTCGCCTATGGCGAACAACGGCGGCTGGAGATCGCCCGCGCGCTCGCCACGGGCCCGCAACTGCTGCTGCTCGACGAACCGGCGGCTGGCATGAACCCGACCGAGACGAACGACCTGATGCGGCTCATCGAGCGGATCCGCGCCGCCGGCGTGACGGTTCTCCTGATCGAACATGACATGCGCTTCGTCATGGAGATATCCGATCACATCGTCGTCCTCGATCACGGACGCAAGATCGCCGATGGAACCCCCGCGCAGGTGCGAACCAATCCGGAAGTCATTCGCGCCTACCTGGGCACGTCTGCCGAAGGCGAGGCGGTATGAGCCACCTGCTGGAGCTCGACGGCGTCCGCGCAGGCTACGGGTCCATGGAAATACTCCACGGTATCGACCTGGTGATGGACGAAGGCGAGATCGTCACGCTGATCGGCGCGAACGGCGCTGGGAAGTCCACCACGCTCAACGTGATCTGCGGACTGATCCGAGCCAAACGCGGCACGGTGACCTTTCGCGGCGCAAACATCACGCACATGCCGACCCAGCAGATCGTGCGACTCGGCATCGCCCAGGCTCCTGAAGGCAGGAGGCTCTTCAGCGAGCTCTCCGTCGCCGAGAACCTCGACATGGGAGCCTACGCCCGACGCGACAAAGAAGGGATCCGCGCGGACCTGGAATACGTCCGCTCGCTCTTTCCCCAACTCAAGGACCGGATGGATCAGCGAGCGGGCAGTCTCTCCGGCGGCGAGCAGCAGATGTGCACCATCGGACGCGCGCTGATGGCGCGACCGGAGCTCCTTCTGCTCGACGAACCCTCGTTGGGCTTGGCTCCCCTGCTGGTGAACCAGATCTTCGACATCGTGCGCCGACTGCACGAAGGGGGCACCGCCATTCTGCTGGTCGAGCAAAACGCGAAGGTCGCGCTGGAGCTCGCCAGACGCGGGTACGTCATGGAGACCGGCAATATCACCATCTCAGGCGCAGCGTCCGATCTGCTCAACGACGCAAGGGTGCGAAGCGCCTACCTGGGAGACGTGACATGAGGGCGCTTCTGCTGATTCTCGCCACAGCGATCAGCCTCAGCGCGCACGCCGGAGCGATGTTCGGAGCCGGACGGCTCGTCTCGTCGCCCGTCGCCGATACCCTGGACGAGGGCGAGTACGAGCTTGCCCTATCCGGTAGGTACGAGGATGTTGAAGGCTGGCAGGTGACCGATACACTCGTCAGCTTGGACTTCGGCGTCGCGCCGCGCGCCCAGGCGGGCGTCGCCTTCATCGACCGTCGGAGACCAGACGCTGATCGTCATGTGAGCTGGGACGTGCGCGTCCAGCCGATTCGCGCTTCAGGCGGCATGCCGGGCGTCGCTCTCGGAGCGTTCGGCACGCAAGGCGACATGTCGCAGACTTGGGCGTATGCCGTCGTGTCGAAGGCGATGAACCTGCCTCGCGCGGGCTTCTTCACGGTTCACGTAGGAGCCCGGGCAGACTTGTCGACCGACGCGGAGGATCGAGCGCTACCGTTAGGCGGCATCTCGAAGCGCTTTCGGGTCAGGGGCAGAGCGCTCAAGCTGGCGGCGGACTGGGACGGCAACGCGGGGCATATCGGGGTGGTGCGAGAGTACTCGACGGGAATGCGCGTCGCGATTGGGGCGACCGTAGCGAGCCGCTCCGGTTCGGCGGTCACCGACCGAGCTCTCCTCGTCTCCGCCGGTTTCGGCAGCGCCGAGGTGTCCGACGGCATCGAAGCGGCGAAGCGGCTTGCGCGTCAGGCGGCACGGCTCGCCGTCGAACCGCCACCTGACGCACCGTAGCTCCGTTCCAGCGTCAGAACGAGAGCAGCACCTGCCAGATGTAGACGTACGCCAGGCTGTCGATGTCCTCCCACACGCGCTGAACGAGCTCCTTGTCGCCGGTGATCTCTGGAAGCTCGCGCAGCTTGTCCTCCCATGGAATGCATGCGCCGGGCTTCGGGCCCGCTTGGGCGTCTTTGACTTCGTCCATCGCGTCGTCCCTCCTAGTACACGCCGTACTCGCGCGTGAAGTCCGTCATCGCCTTCATGTTCTCGACCTTGGCGTCGTCCTGCACGATGGCGCTGGCGTCCATGATGTAGCCGCCGTCTTTCGCGACGCGGTCGATCACCTTCTTGCAGTAGGCGCGTACCTCGTCAGGGGAGCGATACCCCAGCACGTAGTTGGGAATCCCGCCGCTGATGCAGAACTTCGCCCCGAGCCGGTCGTGAATCTCGAAGATGTCGCCCTGATCGGCGTGGTAGACGATGCTCTGGTCGGGCAGCTCCGCGAAGGAATCGAGATGGTGGTTCCAGTCTCCCTCGGCATAGAACAACGTCTGATGCCCGCGCGACCAGATCGTCTCGATGATTGGCTTGAGCGTGGGCCAGTAGATCTCTTTGAAATCCGTGTGGGAGATGAACGGAACGCATCCCCGGTGCATCCAGATCGTGATCGGCACGTTCTTGTCGGGATCCGCTCCGGACAGCGCCACCCAGGCCAGGTGCGGAGCGAGCGCCTCGCAGGCGGCGATGACCTTGTCGCGCCGTTCGATGAGATCGTCGCACAGCCCGAGATAGCCTCGCAGCTTGTCCGCGAGGATGTCCATCGGAGCCTTCAGGATGCCGGAGATCGCCGAGACCGTGCCGCTCTCGCTGCGGAGGCGTGCCGCCTGCGTGCCGAACGCGTTGAAGTAGGACAGCATTGCCATGCCGCCCTTGACGAACGACAGGTTGTTCCGGTACGTCGACGGCTCGCCGATTGGCGCCACGTCGGCGGAGACGCGGGGCAGCCAGACGTTGTAGAGAAACGCCGTCGGGTCCTCGATGAGCGCGTCGTATTCGTCCGGCTTCATGTGGGCGTTGTCCGACGGGGGCTCGATGTACTGGAACCCCGTGTTCGCGGGTATCTCGATGCCTGGCGCACCGTAGTACGTGAGTCCCATCGCCTGGGTCAGCCCGGTCCAAACGTAGACCATGTTCCCGACGACCGCGTCCCAGTCGAAGTCGGCGGCGCATTTCCGAGCCGCGTCGAACGCCTTCTCGTAGTCGTGCGTCACTTCCTGACAGGTGTATCCAGCGTATTTCGCCGTGAACTCGGCGACGAAGGGTCGGATCGGAATGCGGTCGGGCTTCCCGTTCCGCATCGCGGTCGTGTAGCGCTTCAGGCGTTCCTGATATCGCTGCTCCATATCCTGTGGCGGCATCTGGCGGCTCCTTGGGCGAGGCAGGGGACGCGGCGACGCGACCGTCGCATCCGGTCGCTCGACGATGGGCACACGCTGAGCGCGAGGGACGGAACCCACCTCATGGATAGCCCGCGTCCGGGTCGTCGGCAAGGTGGGCGTGAAGGGGCGACGGGCTTCGGGTCAGGCGTTCGGTTCGGATGCCCAGACCTCGGCGAGGCTTACACAGATCACTTCGAATCGTCGCAATCGTCGCAGGTGATCAACGGCTTCGCGATGGGCACCTCGGTGCCGGCGGTTACGTCGAAAGCCACCGTGACTTCGTCGGAGACCCGAAGCAACATGAGCTGAGGGCGTCGTATATCGTAGTCGGACAGCCGCATCCCGAAGCTGCCGACGATCCGCAGCAGGCTTCCGGGACGAACCGTCTTGGTCTTTTCAGACTCCGGAAGGTAGGTGATATCCAGGTCGATCAGGCGGATGGTGCGCTTGACCCCGTGAATCTCGAACGTCCCGACGGCGGTGACGCGCGTCGCGACGCCCGGCTGCAAGCCGGAAACGTCTCGCGCGACTTTGCCCGTCGGCGTCTGCGTGATAGTCTGGACGCGTTCGATCTTTTCGAGCGTGAGGGACGCCCGAGGGAACTTCGCCGTCTCGAGATACTGCTCGCGCATGTGGCGGTTGCGGAGACCATTCCCGGTGTCGATCGAGTCGAGATCGACCTCGAACTTCGCGACCACCTTGCCCCTGGCGATATCCGCGAGGTTCTGAATGATGGCGGTCCCTCGGGTTCGCGAGGCTTTGCCGATGATCTTCTCGACGGGCGCATCGGAAGTGAACGTCACCTCGTCGCGCTTGTCCTCATTGACGTGGAACGCCATCGGGGCTGCCCACGCAGAGGCGGCAACCGAGAAGACAGCAACGACATACGGCAATAAGCGCAGATGGAACACCGACGGCAACTCTGACCTCCTCACGGCACGGAACGGCCCATCGCGCGTGCGGATCATCGACCGATGGCGTTCCGCTGAAGCGCTTGGCTGGCATCGCTGGAATACCTCACCGTCTTCTGGAACGAGCCCGATGGTCCCGCTGGGTTACGTCTTGAACGACAGCGCGACGCGCACCGGCTTTCTCAGCGCAACGGAGCCTCGTGTTCTTCGCGTGGTCGGGAGTAGCCACACAACCGAGCATTCGGCGCATACTACGACGGATTCGTCGAACACGCGCCGAACGTCGCAGGAGCTTTGAATGAACGTGATCGTGATCGTCACCGACAGCCTGCGCGCGGATCACGTCGGATGCCACCCGACAGCCGCCTCGTATCACGGGAAGAAGGTCCAAACGCCCAACCTGGACCGGCTCGCGGCAGAGGGCACCCTCTTCACCCATGCCTACTCCGAGAGCCTGCCCACGATGCCGACACGCCACACCTGGTGGACCGGACGAGTCGGGTTCCCGTTCCGAGGATGGCAGCCGTTCGAGAACAGCGACTACACGCTCGCCGAGATCCTCTGGGACCGTGGTTTCACCAGCGCGCTGATCACCGACGTGTATCACATGCACAAGCCCGTCTACAACTGCGGGCGCGGGTTTGACACCGTCGTGTGGGTTCGGGGACAGGAGTACGATCCGTGGGTCGTCGAGCCGCTGCCGGTCGATCTCGACCGCTGGCATCGCTTGCGCGGGGACGAGTCCGATGCCCTCTGGAAGCCTCGGTTCGAACAGTATCTGCGGAACCGTGACGGCTTCCGAGAGGAGGAGGACTGGTTCGCCCCACGAGTCACCAAGGAAGCCATCCGATGGATCGAGGACACGGTCCAAAGCAAGGGACAGAAGGACAACCTGTTCCTGTGGGTCGATTACTTCGATCCGCACGAGCCATGGGACCCGCCCGAGCCCTACTGGGACATGTACCGCGATCCTTCGTACACTGGGCAAGATATCATCGACCCCGTCGCCGGGCCCACAGGAGGCTACCTGAGCGCCTCCGAGGTCGAGCGCGTCAAGTCGCTCTACGCGGGCGAGGTGACCTTCGTCGACAAGTGGATTGGGGTCCTACTCGAAGCGGTGCGCGACAACGGTTTGGACGAGAACACGCTGATCGTCCACCTGTCCGACCACGGCGAACCATTCGGGGAACACGGGATCATCCGCAAGGCGCGTCCCTGGGCGTACGAGGAGCTCGCTCGCGTCCCGTGGATCATGCGACTACCGGGCGGCGAACACGGGGGTCGCCTCTCCGATGGCCTCGTCCAGCCGACGGACCTGCTGCCGACGCTGCTCGATGCGCTGGACATTCGGGGCGACCTGGTTCTGCCCTACACAGCTCCCAGACGGACGGCGCAGCTCTTCCCGCAAGATATGACGCTCGACCAGCGCGGCGTCCGACTGCACGGGTCGAGCCTCCTGCCGATCCTGCGCGGCGAGGCGTCATCCGTCCGCGACTTCGCCTACACGGGACACCACGAACAGCAGTGGGCGATCCGCAACCACATCTGGACGCTGCTGCTCGGCGTGAGAGAAGGGGCGAACCGACTGGCGGAGCGCGAGCTCTACGAGCGGCGGAACGATCCAAGCGAGCAGGAGAACCGGGCAGAAGACCTGCCGGAGGTCGTCGATATGCTGGAGCTGCAGCTTTTTCGCTGGGCGAGGAGCCTCGTCTAACGCCGGATCATGCCCCGGACTTCGGGATCGCTCCCGTGAGCTGCAGAACGCCGGTCACGGCGAAGAACACCAGCGTGACGACGAGCAGGACGTTGATCCACCATCGGTTCTGGAAGGGAGCCCCGACCCAGCCAGTACGGTTGTTCATCAGCAGGAGCGTGAGCGCCAGGAACGGCATGA
>VGLH01000083.1 GCA_016866785.1 Candidatus Poribacteria bacterium | reverse complement strand
TTGCCGAAGACGCCCGTCGGCGTCGCGCCGACCGTGTAGGCGGCGACGAGCTCCAGGATGTGAGTGCCTTGACCGGACAGGTTGAGCCGTGCGCTCGCCTCGACGAAGCGGAGCTCGCCGATGGCTCCGTCCTGAACGGCGCGCTGGAACTCGAGCGATCGTGGATGGAAGTGGAGTTGGTGGTTAACGCAGATCTTCGTGCGGGTCCGTGCGTCGAGCTCTCGGAGTTGCGCGTAGTCTTCGCCCTGGATGGCGATGGGTTTCTCGATGAGAATCGCTGGGACGCCATGATCGCTGGCAATGGTCAGCAGACTGACCCGCAACTGCGGCGGCGTCACGATGTGAAGAAGGTCCGGTTTCTCCTTGTCGAGCATCTCCTCGAAGCTCGTGTAGCGCGTCGAGACACCCCAGCGCTCGCCGAACGACGCCAGCCTGCCCTCGTCCATGTCGCAGATGGCGGCGAGCTTCCCGAGCCTGACGTGCCGGTAGGCGTCCGCGTGACCGTGGGCTCTGCCTCCGCATCCGAGAATGGCGCACTTGTGCATCGTCACATCTCCTACGATTCGGCGCGTGCGCGGGCAGCCTGCCAGGCGTCTGGATTGACGAGGAACGCCGGCTTTCTGCCCTCCATTCCGTCGGTCAGATTGCGCATGACGGCGGCGTTGACGGCGGCGATCGACTCCGCCGTCGAGAAGGCGATGTGCGGTGTCACGATGACATCGTCGCGCTGAAAGAGGGGGTTGTCGGGGTGAGGCGGCTCGACGGCGTGCGTGTCGAGCGCCGCTCCAGCGAGCCTGCCGGACTCGAGCGCGGCGAGGAGGGCGGCTTCATCGACGAGCCCGCCTCGCGCCGTGTTCACGAAGAACGCGCCGGGCTTCATCTTGGCGAACGCTTCGGCGTTCATCATCTTCGCGGTGGACGGATTCAGGTCGGCGTGAAGGCTGACGTAGTCCGACGCGGCGAGCAGATCGTCGAAGGACGTGAGCTCGACGCCCAGATTCCGAGCCGCCTCGGAGTTCGGGAAGGGGTCGAAGGCGCGAACCACCATGGGGAACCCGCTCGCGCGCCGCGCGACGGCTTGACCCGTGCTGCCGAAGCCGATGATTCCCAGCGATTTGCCCCAGACGGAGGCGCCGGAGAGCTCTTCCCAGCCGCCGCGCCGTACGAGCTTATCCGCCGCGACGATCTTGCGGGCGAGGGCGATCATCAACCCGATCGCGAGGTCGGCGACGGCGTCGCCCAGAAGTCCCGGCGTGTTCGTGACGAGGATGCCGAGGTCCGTCGCCGCCGAGACGTCGATGGCGTCGTAGCCAATGCCCCACCGCGAGATGACGCGCAACGCAAGGAAGCGGTCGAGAACCTTCCGAGTGAACTTGTCGGCGCCGGCGATGACGCCCCGGACTTGGGATACGTCCGTGCGGTCGATGAAGCCGAGGAACTCCGCCTCCGGCATCGGTCGGAAATGGGGGCTGTCGATGGGGTGGAGCCCCCGATCCAGTAGCGTCTGGCGCTCTTGGTGCGCGTGACGGCGGAACGCGAGCGCCGTGATCAGGACAGCGCTCATCGACGTGGGACCGCTGGCGATTCAGCCGCCGAACCTTCCGACGCCTCCGAGCGCGCGACGGCGCTACGAGGCTGGCGACGCTGCCTTCTCGATGTCTGCACGGTGACGCGCCTTCAGGGAGACGATCGGGATGTTGGCGATCAGCGCAGCACGGTCCTCGTCTCGCTGGAGCTCGACCTCGATACCTTCTTCGGATATGTGAAAATAGCGCTCGATGAGCTCGACCAGGTCCTCTCGGAGCGAGTCGAGGATTCCCGGATCGACGCCGGATCGGTCCTGGATGAGGATGAGCTGCAGTCGATTCCGAGCGACTTCCCTGCTGGGCGCTTGCCCCTGGAACCACCGCGCGATGCGCGCCAGGAAGTCGGACATGACCATGGAGACGTCCTTTCGTCGGCCGGCGTACCGGCTCAGCCCTGAGTTGCCTACGCACGCCCGACGAGCATCTTCCAAAACCGCGCCAGGGCGCTTTCGTTGCGGAACTCCGGAATCGGCACTTCCTCGCCGAGAAGCCGCCGGGAGATCCGCTGGTACGCGGTGGCAGCCGGACGAACGCCCTCGAGCGCCAAGGGGGTCCCCCGGTTGGTGGAGCCGACGACGCCCATGTCTTCGGGAATCACGCCGAGCAGCTTGATCGCAAGGATCTCCTGGATGTCGGTTCTCCCGAGCATCTCGCCGCGTTCGACCATCTGCTGCGCGAGACGGTTGATGATGTAGACCGGATCGGCAATGCCTCGCGACTGAACCAACCCGATGACGCGGTCCGCGTCGCGGATCGACGATACTTCGGGAGTGACGATGACGATGGCTTCTTGGGCTCCGGCGAGCGCGTTGTCGAACCCCTGCTCGATTCCCGCCGGGCAATCGATGAAGACGAAGTCGAACTCGTCGGCGAGCTGCTTGACGAGCTTCTGCATCTGCTCGGGGTGGATGTCGTTCTTGTTGCGGTTCTGCGCCGCCGCCAAGATCGACAGGTTTTCGCAGCGCTTATCGCGGATGAGAGCTTTCGAGAGGTCGCACTTGCCGTCCATCACATCCATCGACGTGAAGACGACGCGGCTCTCGAGACCCATCACCACGTCGAGGTTTCGCAGCCCGATGTCCGCGTCGACGATGGCGACTTTCTTGCCCATCAGTGCGAGAGATGTGCCCAGGTTGGCGACCGTCGTCGTCTTTCCGACGCCGCCCTTACCCGAAGTTACGACGATAGGACGTCCCATGGACCGAATGCCTCCTGAGGTTCCAGCTATGACTCACTCAATCCGGATGCCCCGGTAAACGGTCTAACGACGATCTGCCCTTGCTCGACGAGCGCCATTTCCGGGTGGAAACCGGCTGTCCGTCGCGTTCCCTCGGGAGACCTGGCGATGCAGTGCGCGATGCGGAGCTGCGTGGCAAGCAGATTCAGGGCGATGACGACGGCGTTCTCATCGCCCATGGCGCCGGCGTGCACGACGCCTCGCAGTGTGCCGAGCACGATGATATCACCGGATGCGATCACTTCGGCGCCCGGATTGACATCGCCGATGACGAGGATGTTGCCTTCCAGATATCGTTCCAGGGCTCCAGATCGGAGCGTGCTCCGGACGGTGACGGTATTCGCGTTGCGGCTCGGGGGTTCGTCCTCTTCCCCTCCACGGCGCACGAGGGTGGGGACGGCGCGGATGCGGAGGATTTCCGCAGCGTGCCGCGTCGTGTCGCTGCCGGCGATCAACTGGCTGATGGTCATGCCGTACTGTCGCTGGAAGAGCTTCTGCAGCGTGCGCAGGGCGTCATCGTCCAGCGTGCGCGTTCCGACCTCCAGCATGACTCCGGCACCTTTAATAAAGGAGCCGAGTACCTCCAACCGCGCCATGATGCGCTCAGCGAGCTCAGACTCAGGGATGGAGTCGTCGATCGTGATGTAGAGCCCGTTGCGATACCCGCGAACGGCGATGGGTTCCCGATCCTTCAAGGCTATGCGCCTCCTGGCGACGGTATCGGCAGCACGTAGGGCCCTTCCGGTATGGCGATGATCCGCGCCGTGGGCCCGTGGACGCTCAGGAGCTGGGAGATGCCGTCCTCCGGAGAGGATACCGGCTTGACGAAAAGCCGTTTGAGGTCCTGGTTGGCGATTCCCTCGGAGAACATGGAGATATCCGCCTTGCGCGTCGCTTTGGCGAGCTCTTCGAGCTGCCACTGGTCGACGACGAATCGGGTCGGATCGTAGAGCCCCTGGACGAACGCGTCGAGATCGCCCGTCTCAAGGGCGAGGCGAGTGAACGGCGGACTGCCGACGCCTTCGTCGCACAGCGCCATCAGCAGGATGCTCCCGCCCGGCTTGACGGCAGCTAGCGCTCCAACCGCGCCCTTGACCGCCTGGTAGAAGGTCTGGTCGAGCGGATAGCCAGCGCATGTCGTCACGACGATGTCCGCCGGTTCGACCGGAGCCGAGACGCGCTCGGCGACGAAGTCGCAGCCGCGTCGATGCGCGGTTTCCATATGGCCTGCGAACACGCCGATCAGCCGACGCTCCTCGTCGATTGCCACGTTGACGATGAAGTCCACGCCCGCGAGACGCGCGATGCGAGTCGCTTCGGCGTGGAACGGGTTGCCGTCGAGCACCCCGGCGGCGGCGTTCGGGTGTTCGAGGAGTTCGGGACCGTGCATCACCTTCATCGTCTCGATGGAGGCGAGCCCCGGGCAGATCGCCTTGCGTCCGCCGGAGTATCCCGCCATGAGATGCGGCTCGATGAGGGCGGTCGTTATCTTGAGGTCGGCGGCGCAATACCGTTCGTCGATGAGGACGGGAGTTCCGTTGGCGGTGCGTCCGAGGTCGCGGTGGCTCTCGAGGTCCATCGACATATGGTTTTCGACGCGGTACTTCGCCGCGATCTCCTGCCCGACCAGCTCGATGAGCTCGTCTCCCTCGTTGGGTCGATGGATGCCAGTCGCGATGAGGATGAGGATCGCCTCCCGCGCGATGCCGGCTCGTTCGAGCGTTTCGAGCATGGGGGGCAGAATCGTGCGGTTCGGCACGGGCCGAGTGATGTCCGAGATGACGATGCACGCATCTCGCCTGCCTTGGGCGAGCTGTGCGAGCGGCGGCGCGTCGATCGGATGGGCGAGCGCATCTCGTACGGCGGCGTCGGGATCGGTGAGCGGGACGCTCGGACGCATTCGGAGGACGGTCGTCCGGTCGTCCGGGAAGCGCACGAGCCGACCGTGCTTGCCGTAGCGCATCATGACGTCCACGAGGTCGGCTCCTCACGCGATGTCGATGGAGTGGCTGGGCGGGACGCCAGCCGTGACCCTACGGGGATTGGCGCGATGGAGATTATAGAGCGGCGGCAACGAGTGCGCAACAGGGATTCCCACCGGGTAGGCGGCGCGGTGCGCGATTGACCGGCATGCTCCGCGCGACTATACTGGGGTCGCACCGTCGGACGCCCGGAGGGCTCCGCCTATGGGAACGCCGCGCCTATCCGCCGACAGCGCATGCCTGCTCGTGATCGACATTCAGGAGCGGCTACTTCCCGTGATGGACGACGCGGACCGGATATGGCGGCGGATTCAGGTCGCCGTCCAAGCCGCGCGGGCGCTGTCGCTGCCGATCTTCGTGACGGAACAGTACCCGAAGGGACTGGGCGTCACCATCGCGCCGATCGTCGAGCAGCTCGGCGCGGACTACTTGCCGTTCGTCAAGACGACGTTCTCCGCGCTGGGGGCTCCCGGGTTGGTGGAACGGCTCCGCGCGTCCGAGGCGACGAGCGTCCTGGTGGTCGGCATCGAGTCGCATGTGTGCGTGGCGCAGTCGGTTCTCGACCTCATCGACGGCGGATGGAGCGCGTTCCCGTTGACGGACGCGATCTCGTCGCGCGACCCGGACGACCGGCGGATCGGGTTCGAGCGCATGTGGCGCAGCGGCGCGGTTCCCATGTCGCTCGAAATGGCGGTGTTCGAGCTGCTCGGCGACTCCCGTCATCCCGCGTTCCGTGAGCTCCAGTCGCTCATCAAATAAGCAGGACGGTTCCCTTGGATACCAACGAGTTTCCGGTATACCCGCGTGCGCGCTATCTGGACGGCACGGACATCGAGCTCCGCTCCGAGAGCATCGAGCGGGGCAGGATCCGTTCCGCGCTGTTCGACTTCGACGGAACCGTCTCGCTCATCCGCACGGGTTGGCAGGACATCATGGTTCCCATGATGGTCGAGTTCCTGCGCGAGTGCGGCACGGATGAGTCCGACGAGGACCTGCGCGGCGTTGTCGTCGAGTATGTGGACAAGCTGACGGGCAAGGAAACGCTCTACCAGATGATGCAGCTCGCCGACGAAGTGCGGACGCGGGGCGGATCGCCGCTGGAGCCGCTGGAATACAAGCGCATCTACAATGACCGGCTGATGGAGCGGATCGCGTCGCGCCGCGACGGGCTGCGAAGCGGATCGCTGCGCCCCGACGACCTGATGATGCCGCGCACGGTGGCGCTGCTGGACGCGCTCCGCGAGCGAGGCGTTGCGCTATATCTCGCGAGCGGCACGGACATCGGGTACGTGCTCGAGGAAGCGGACTTGCTGGGCGTGACCCAGTACTTCGACGGCGGCGTCTACGCGGCGCTGGACCGCGTCGAGGACTTCTCGAAGGCGATGGTCATCCAGCAGATACTGCGAGAGCACAAGCTGTCAGGACCCGAGCTGCTCGCGTTCGGCGACGGCTACGTCGAGATCCTCAACACGGTCGAGGTCGGCGGGATCGCGGTCGGCGTGGCGTCGGACGAGGTCGCCCGCGAGGGTGTCAACGAGTGGAAGCGGAACCGCCTCATCCAAGCCGGGGCTGCGGTCGTCGTGCCCGGGTATGAGCATCTCGAACGCCTGCTGGCGTATCTGTTCGACGAGGAGGGTCTGTGATGCCCTACCCGCAGTTCGACCGGTCGCGCCTGATCGTCAAGCCGCTGGCGGAGCGGGAACACGATCTCCACGCATCGTCCATCCTGCCACTGGACCCGGACATCGAGCCGCTGGACGCCGCGTCGATGGGCAAGCTGGATCGCGTCGGAGCCCAGATGGTGAGGGCGCGTCGCGACGGTTCCGCCGTCGTGCTGATGATGGGAGCCCACGTCCTCCGCGCTGGGGTGCAGCGCTACCTCATCGACCTGATGCAGAAGGGACTCATCTCACATGTTGCGATGAACGGCGCGGGACCCATCCACGACTTCGAGTTCGCACTGATCGGGGCGACGACCGAGAGCGTCGCCCGTTACATCCGCACGGGCGAGTTCGGCCTGTGGACCGAGACGGGTCGGCTCAACGACATCATCGCGCAAGCTGCCCGCGAAGGCATCGGGCTGGGCGAATCCGTCGGGCGCGAGATCGAGGAGGCGGACGGCTATCCGCACAAGGGGCTGAGCGTCCTCGCGGCGGCGTACCGCTTCGGCGTGCCGGCGACGGTTCACGTCGGCATCGGCTACGACATCATCCACGAGCACCCCAACGCCGATGGCGCGGCGCTCGGAGCGGCTTCGTACACGGACTTTCTCGTGATCGCCAAGTCCATCGAGAACCTCGAAGGCGGCGTCCTGCTCAACTTCGGCTCCGCCGTCATGGGACCCGAGGTCTACCTGAAGGCGCTCGCGATGGCGCGGAACGTCGCGCGTCAGGGCGGACGGACGATCTCCGATATCACGACCCTCGTGTGCGACTATGTGCCGCTGGGCGACGACACGAGCGCCGAAGCCCCCAAGACCGACCCGCACTACTACTTCCGCCCCTGGAAGACGATCCTCGTCCGCACCGTCGCCGACGGCGGCGAGGGCTTCTACGTCCAAGGCGACCACCGCCGGACGTTCCCCAACCTCTACGCCCGGACGATGGCGCACTACCACGCCGACGCGTAGCTCCTTCGGCGCGCCGGTCCCCTACTGGTCAGTTACTTTGGAGACTTCGTCTTCCCCCCTACCTCGATCCTCCCCCACGCTTCGCGGGGGGAGGAGGCTATGTCCCTCCCCCTTGTATGGGGGAGGGTCAGGGTGGGGGTTGGACACACCGACGATTCGCTGTCACTGACCACGACTACCTGCCTGGCATTGGTGCTGACCTGTCCGCATCCTGCCTGCAGGTTTATTTCGGATTTCGACATCTTCGCGCGTCTTACTGTACGAAGACAGTGAGGCGAGCTCCTGACGTGTACCCAGAACTGGTACGCGAGGGCGGGGGTATGCCGATTCTTCGGACTCCTAACCAATCCAAAAGAGTTCGAAGATACACGTGACAGTGATGCTTGCACGCACTAACCTGCTCCAGAATCCGATACCCGCAGGTCGGAGCAGTCGAAGGAACGGACAGACGACCTTGTGTCGTCTTGGGCGTTCGTTCACGCGCGCGATGGTTCCCGCTTCAGGCGGCTCGATGGAGAGGAGGCGCCCGCTATCGTCGCCCAGTCCCATGACGGGAGCGCCTTCGAGGCGCCCCGCAGACGACCTCACTCCCTGCTACGCGACCTGTGAAGGAGAATCGGAGAATGAGTCTCGGAAGAAACAAACGCGCCCTGATCGCGCTCGTGTGCGTGATGTTCGGCGCGACCCTCGCCGCGAACGCCACGCTTGGACCGGACTCCCTCAACCCCGACGCCGTAGTGTCTTCGGCGTTGGTTCAGGTGGATGATACGATCTACCTGAGCATCGTAGCGCCGACGACAACGACCGGAGAAGGGATCACGTCCTACCAGTTCGACCTTACCTACGTACCCGCAGCTGTAACCTTCGTAGGCGCGGTGACCGATGGAACGTTGCCTGCTGCCGTGTCACCTGATCCCTGGGCAACGCCGACGCTCAACGATGTATCTGGCACGATCCATGTTGCTGCGGCTGGTGCATACCCACTCGATGGCACCGGCACTGTCGCGTCGGTCGACTCAGCCACGACGCCGGGCGAGGTTGTCGTCACCATGACACACGCGACCGGCTTCTCCGGCGACGGCGATCTGGTCTACATCGACTTCGTGGTCGATCCTGCCGCCGATGCGGGTACGTTGGCATTCGGGCTCGGTTCAGGACCCTACACGCTCGACTCCGTCGTGCTGGCGTCGGCGAACGATCCCACGACCCAAGCACACGACCCCGAGCCCACTCTAACGACGGTCGAGGTTGAGCCGCTCCTGTTCACCATCACCGCTGACGACCTCGTCCCTGATCCCACCGACGTCGTGACGTTCACGGTCACGATCAATGACACCGAGGGCACGATCACAGACCAGGGTATCAAGGACGTGTCGCTGACCGTCACGTTCGAGGACCCGGCGATGGCGTATGTCGCCGACAGCGCCACTCTCGTGCCTGATGTGACCCCCGGGGGTTCCTGGACGCCAGTAGTCACGCCCACGTCGGGCCAGGTCGTGTTCCTCATCTCGAGTTCTGCCGACGTCCTCACCGGGACGGGCGCCTCAACGCTGCTGACGTTCCAGCTTGCAGCAGGCATCCGTGGCGATGTCCTTCACGGCAATGATCCTGCCGTTACCATGACCGTGCTGGAGGTGAAGGACAACATCACGGGCAGCTACGTGTCGAAGACGCCTCCTGCCCTCGCGGCTGCGCTGGAGCAGAAGGACCTTGGCTACGGCGATGTCTCGGGCGACGGCACCGTGGGCGGTACGGACGCCTCGGACGTACTCCAGTACGTCGTGCTGCTGAGGTCGAAGTTCGACGTCGAAACCGGCGCTGACGGTGCGACAACGTATGGGTCGGTCACAACTCCCACGAAGCCGTGGTGGTCGGATCGCGTTCTGAGCAACGCGGAAGCCATCGACATCGCCGATGTCACGAACAACGCCGCGATCAGCGCATTTGATGCGTCCAAGATGCTCCAGTTCGGCGTCGGTCTCATCACTGACTTCGATGCTGGTGTCGGTCCCGGCGCACCGACGGCGACGCCGGAGATGTTCGAACCGCGTCTGATCGCCTCCTCGGACGTGCTCCGTCCGGGTCAGGAGATGACGCTCAAGCTCGCCGTGGACGGCAAGTCGGACGTGTACGCGGGCGAGGTGGTCGTCGAATACGATCCGGCGATGCTCCGGGTCGTGTCGGTGACGTCTCCCGCTGGCGACGCCATCGAGGCGCTCAGCGCGCGGAAGCTGGAAGACGGCAAGATCGCCATCGCGGTCGCCAGCGTGACGTCGATGGACGCCGGACGTCTCCTCGAAGTGACGTTCGAGCCGGCCGACGGCGCCGCCAAGCGCGCGATCGGCGAGGTGCGCGTGTCGAAGCTGGGCGTCAATGAATCGAAGCTCGCGGCGTTGAGCCAGCGGTTCACGTACCAGGCGTACGAGTTCCGCCTGCTGCCCAACTACCCCAACCCGTTCAACCCGGAGACGTGGATCCCGTTCGAGCTCGACCAGTCGAGCAAGGTGACCATCAACATCTATGACGTTGGCGGGAAGCTCGTGCGCAAGCTCGATCTGGGTCACCGCGAACAGGGCATGTACGTCGACAAGGCGACGTCCGCGCACTGGGACGGGCGCAACGCCCTCGGCGAAGTGGTCGCCTCCGGCGTGTATCGGTATGGAATCCGGACGGACAGCGCGTCCGCGATTAGGCGAATGGTCATCCGCAAGTAGGCGGGTCCAGCCGGTAACTCCGGCGATCTGCGGGTGGTCCCGCCGTGGGGGCGCTGTCGTTCGCGGCAGCGCTCCCTGTACCGCCCGTAGCTCGACGGAAGGGCTTACCGATGGCTCATCGATTCGGACGACTGTTCGTCGTGTGCGCATGTGTCATAGCATGGACGTCGGCGGCGCAAGCCGTCGACGTCCGCTTACCTGAGATACCGGCGGACCCGGCGAAGCCGCTCGTGGTTCCCATCACAGTAGACGACGTGACGGGCCTCAACCTGAAGGGCGTTGACATCGTCCTGCGCTTCTCGCCGGAAGTGCTGACGGCGACGGGCATCGAGACGAGGGGCACGTTGACGGACGGCTGGCTCGCCGCCCACTTGGTCCAGGATGGCGAGCTCCGCATCTCGATGGCGACAGCAAGAGCGACGACGGGAAAAGGCGTCCTGCTGAACGCGACTTTCACTGTAAACCCCAAGGCGACGGGAGAGACGAGCATCACGTTCGGCAAGCTGATGTTCAACGAGAACCGCATCCCGACGACGCCCTATCCGGGCAAGGTGACGATCACGGGCATCCTCGACCCGACGGGCGACGGCGTCGTGGACCTCAAGGACGTGATGCGAATCGCCGAGTTCTTCGGAAGCAGCGATCCGGCGGCGGATCTGAACCATGACGGCGTCGTGGATATCGTGATGGTGGCGCGGCAGTTCGGAAGGAAGGCGTTCCGCGCAGCCCCCCGCCTCTGGCGCTAGTGATCTGTGACGGCTCGAAGAACCCCCCTTCTCGATCCTCCCCCACGCTTCGCGGAGGGAGGAGGGTTCATCCCCTCCCCTTTGAATGGGGGAGGGTTAGGGTGGGGTCGGATACGCCAGAGCTTCATCGTCACTGACCCTAGTCGCCCGGAGCTCGTTGCCGACTCGGATCCAGCCCGTCGGAATCATCGCATGACACGCGCTTCGACTCGCACCCGCAGGCGCTGTACGACGCGAGGAGACAGGCGATGCGACGGACTCCTCTTGGGGCCCTCCTACTGCTGGCGGCGCTCGCTCCGTGGTTCACCGCGACTGCCGCAACGGTCAGCGCCCCGGACATCCAGATGGAGCAGGGCGCTCAGGCGCGTTTCGTCGTCGGCATCGACGACGCGGCGGGGCTGTCGATCACCGCCCTGGACATCGTCCTGGCATATGACGCGCGACTGGTCGTAGCCGAATTGGTTGACACGAGCGGTGCGGTCGGCTCCGGTTGGCTGGCGGCGTACAACCTCCTTCCCGGCGAGATTCTGATCAGCATCGCCGGCGCGAGACCGATCGCGCGGAACGGGCCCCTGTTTTCCGTCTGGTTCACGGCGACGAAGGAACGGCTGGGGACGAGCCCGGTCACGTTCACGCGCGTTCGGATCAACGAAGGGCTGGTCGATCACACGATCCGGAACGGCAGCATCGAGGTCATTCCGCCCGCGCCGGTGCCGATCTCGCAGTCGAACGTCCCCGTCGCCGAGGGCGCGTCGGTCAACGTGAACCTGTCCGCCGTGGACACGACGGGCAATCCGCTGACCTACACCCTGGTCGAGTCGCCGATCCACGGAATCCTGAGCGGCGCGCCGCCGAACCTTGTCTACAGGGCGAACCGTCAGCCGACGGTTGGGTTCCAGGGCGCCGACCGGCTCCGGTTCACGGTCAACAACACGCTGCGCACCAGCGAACCCGCCGAAGTGACGTTCGCCATCTCGCCGATCAACGATCCGCCTGTTGCGGCTGATGCCTCTGCGACGACTGTCGAGGAGAGCTCTGTCCGCATCACGCTGAGCGCGACGGACGCCGACGGCGACGTCCTTACGTTCACCGTGATCGTTCCGCCTGCCCACGGCGCGCTGACCGGTTCGGCTCCCGACCTTACGTACGCGCCCGCCACGGACTACGCCGGAACCGACGAGTTCCGCTACGTCGCCAACGACGGGGTCGCGGACAGCGCCGGAGCCGTCGTCCGCGTCACGATTACGCCGGTGAATGACGCGCCGACGTTCGACAAGATCGCCGACGTTTCGATTCCGTCCGACGGCGAAGAGCACACGATCACGGTGACGGGCGTTTCTCCCGGCGGCGGCGAGGATGAGGCGAGCCAGACGGTCACGCTGACCGCCACGAGCGCGGACCCGGCGCGTCTGCCGAATCCGACGGTCGCTGGCTCCGGTGCTTCTCGGACCTTGACGCTGACGCCGGTTGTGGGCGCGTCCGGGGATGTCGTCGTGACGGTCGTCTGCCGGGACAGCGGCTCCGACACCGCGCCGAGTGAGAACACGACATCGCAGACCTTCCGCGTGACGCTGACGCCGCCGCTGACCGCGTTCTCGTCGGCGACGGTGGTTCCCAACACGGCGCGCAAGGCGGGGACGCAGATCGTTGTGACGGCGCAGGTTCGGTATGCGGCGTCGGTGACGTTCAGCGTCCGTGGCGCGCCGAACGACCAGAACGTCGCGATGTCACGGGAAGGGGCGGCGGCTCCCCGGACGTTCGAGCGTTGGCGCGGGACTTACACGGTCGCCGAGAAGGACCCAGTCGTCATCCTCGCGCCGGTCGTCGTCACGGCGAAGAGCGCCGTCGGGGTCACGTCGGAGCAGACCGCCGAGGGTACGGTGATATTCCGACCGGTCACGCCGAAGTTCCAGGTCGCGGCTCTTCCACCGGTGGTCAAGGACGGCGACACGATCCGCCTGTCGGTGTCCGGCGAAGCGGGTGCGACCGTCACAGCGGATGTGACGTCGATCCAGCCGGGGGCAGCGACGATTGCGCTCGCGTCGTCCGGAGCGACTTCGTATGCGGGAACCTTCGTTGTGCCGGCGCGCCTCACCGTCGAGGACGGCGACAAGCTCGTCCGGTTCACGATCACGGATCGGACGGGCGTGGTCGTAACGGATGCCGCCGCCGTGCGTCTGGACACGGGCTCCGCAGCGATGGCTGAAAGGGCGCGCGTTCTGGCGGAGACGCTCGCAGGTCTCAGGAGTGAAGCCGGTTCCCTCACCGTGACGCGACTGCCGCTCGCCGAATCTGCGGTCACGCGGGCGCAGGAGGCGCTCGCATCCGGTGATCTGTCCACAGCCCGGACGGAGATTGCCGCGGCGAACGACCTGCTCCGATCGGCGCGGTCGGAGCTCAACGCACTCCGGGACATCGACAATGCTGTGGCGGCTCTTGCTCGACTCCAGGAGCAGGCTGGAACCGTTGGCGTTATGCTGACAGATGCCCAGCTCAGCGGCTACAACGCCGCCATCGGACGCGCAAAAACCGCTCTGTCTGCCGGATCCTACGGCGATGCGTCCGCCGCTGCCCGCGATGCGATGGCTGCTCTGGACGCCTTGCGCGCGACCCTCGACCTGACGCCCTCGGCGGAGGAGATCGAGGAACAGGTCATCCGGAAAGCCGAGACGCTCGCCAGCACGATGGCTCAGGTGTCGCTCGACGTTGCGTGGGCGGCGGAATCGGGCGACGCGCGAGCCCTCGCCGCGGCGATGGCGGACATGGAGCGCGTCGCGGACGAAGCGAGAAGAGCCCGGGAAGCTGGAGGGGCTTCCTCTGCGGCGGTCCGTGAGCTCGTCGCGAGCACGGTCGCGACTTCCCGAGCGGTCGCCGATGCTGCCGAAACGATTGCGCAAAACGCCGCCGCACGGACGGAGTCCGCGCGACCCGTGTTTGCCTCGCAGGACCTGTCCAGCCGCCGAGCAGCCGAATCCGTGCTCGCCGAAGGGGAACAGGCATCGCTGGCGGCCGCCCGAGCTGCGCTATCTGCCGCTGAGAACGCCCGACTGCTCGCCGAAATCGCCGAATCGACCAGGGATCCCAACGCATCCGAGCTCCGGCGCCAAGCTACCGAAGCTCAGACTCGCGCGGTGGTCGGAACCGTCACGTCGCTGTCGGTCTCGGCAGAGGCAGCGTCGCTTGTGACACGTACGGATGCCCTCGACGTCAAGAAGAAGGCGGCGGATGCCAAGGAGAAGCCCATCGGCGAGGCGCAGGCGTTGGCGCGCGCTGCCAGCCGCATCACGACGCTCGCGAAGGAGCGCGCGGATAGGGCTACTACCGACGCCAAGAAGGCGGACAGCGACGCCTCGGATTCTACGGAGCGCGCCAAGTCCATCGCCGCCGCCGCCATGGAGTTCGCCGGGCTCGCGAGCGAGGCAGCCGCAGAGGTGCTGGCTGCCGCGAAGCAGGCTGGGAAGCGCGCCTGCGACCTGGACGACGACGGCAAGAACGACATCAGCGATCTGACGCGCATCGCGGAGACGTTCGGCGAGCCCTCGGCGGACGTCATGGACATCAACGGAGACGGGTCTGTCGATATCCTGGATCTTGTGGTCGCTGCGCTGGCGTTCTCGGAAGCCGGCGTGCTCATCCCGGTGGGCACGCCCTCGGCGCCGCACCGACAACAGAGCGACCGGATTCAGGTGCGTCTCGCATCGCTGAACGATGGTCGGAGCGCGCTCGTGCTCAGCGGCGTCGGGCTGGGCTCGATGGTGGGAGCCCAGGTATCGGTGTACTCGATGGGCGGGTCAACGCTACCCGCGGTCATTCGCCCAGGTCGAGTGTGGTCGGAGGATGGCGGCACGTTCTTCTCCACATCGCTTCCCAGCGAATCGGGAAGCGCCGGCATGGCGATCGTGCGGCTCTCTGCCCCGACGAGTGATGGCGACGGCGTGCTTGCCACGATCGAGCTCGTGCATGAGACGGTCCTGCGGCACTCAGCCGTGCGTGTCCGCGTGTCGGTCATCAATGCGCAGGGCATTCGGGAGGATGTCGATATGCCAGTGGTGCTTTCCGCGGGAGGGTCCTCGCAGAGCGCGGTCGATGCGCTCCGTAACTTCCCGGACCCCTTCAATGCCGAGACGTGGATTCCGTTCGCCCTGGATCGAGCGGCGGACGTATCCGTCCACATCTACGACATGGCGGGAAGGCTGGTTCGCCGCCTCGCTCTCGGCGCGCGGGAGCCCGGCATCTACGCGACCAAGGCGCTCGCCGCCTACTGGGACGGCGAGAGCGATCGGGGCGAGCCGGTCGCGTCGGGTCCTTACTACTATGAGGTGCGCGTCGGCAGCCGCGTGACGACCGGCAAGATGGTCGTCGCCAAGTGAGTTGCCTATGGCGCATTTCAGCGCCGACGCTCAGACTTACGCACGCGCGGCCTGCACGCCGCCCGCCCCGTCGAACGCCAGGCTCCATCTCCTGTCGCCGTCCGACACGCCTAGCTGCATCCCGTCCAGCACAGGCTTCGGCGGATCGGCGTCTGATGTGCCGCCGACGCGCAGAACGGCGGTCACGCGCCACGACTTGACGGGATGCAACGTCTCGAAGGAGAGGACGCGGTTGAGCCGCGTCACCGGCGAATCGACGCGGTCGTGGTAGCGCGTTGTCCGCTCGGAGATGCTGACCCGATAGCCGTCGCCACGCCCCAGACGCTCGAACCCCAGGATGTCCACCGTCAGCCGCGCGGCTCCGTTGACGACGCGCCAGCGCGTGTCCTGAACGTCCACTTCGCCCTCGGGGTGGAGCAACCACTGGAACTGCGCGGGCTCCGCACTGGCGATGTCGTCCCGGATGACGACGATATCGGGCTTGACGTACGCGACGATTCGCACGAACCGCGATAGCCTCCCGCCGTATGCCCCAGCCCCATCGACGATGTAGACGTCGGTGTCGGCATCGGACCGTGCGAGCGTCAGCGTTCCTGCACAGTCCGTCGCGTACGTTTGTCCGAACCCGTTGACCAGCAGCGTGTTGTGGCCGATGGTCGCGTTCGCCTCATAATCCCAGCGAGGTCCACGCCCGTTGAAGAAGAACTCGCCGTGGTCGTAGGGCCAGACGCCGGCATCGCCGATCAAGCGCGCGCCCCGGCTGACGAGCCAGATCGTCCCGATGTCCAGATGGGCGTGGTTCACCGTCGTGCGACCCGCATGCACCCCGACGAACGTCGCGGACGGTTCCCAACCGCTGCGAGACGTTCCCGTGTCGATGTCGGGGAAGAGATGGGTCGTCGGGAGCTCTGCCGGGGGAACCGGTTCCAGGGACGGATCGGAGAAGAGGAACCCCTCGACGCCGGACGGAACACCCGCGAGCTGCGCGACCCACTGGTAAGCGGGGTTCCGGTACTCGGCGGCCAGCAGAGCGCAGAGCCACGAAGTGGGCGCTTGGGGACGGCAGTCCTCGTAGCCGAAGCAGGTTCCGTCCGGCGTGCTGATGTAGAGCGCGTAGTCGCCGGTGACGCGCATGTATGGATGTTCGAACAGGTCGACAGCGCCCCGAGTGCAGGCTTTGAGGCTCCGGGCGAACCAGGCAGCCATGCCGACGCCGTATCCCCAGTAACCGACGCCTTCCGTATGCGAACCGTCGTCGCCTTCCGTGTTCAGGACGACGTTGACGCCCTCGATGGAGAGCGACAGGACGTCGTGCAGGTTCGGCACGTACTCGGCGACGGCGAGCGCCGCGACGCCCATCTCGCCGCAGATGACGCTGCGCCAGTTGTGCGTCGACTTGGACCACCATTCGGATTCCGCCGCGCCGATCTCGTGATAGAGCGCGACCCGGGCAGCGAGTTCGCGGCGCACTCTCTGGCGCTGCTCCTCGGTCCATGTGTGACCTGCCCAGTCGAGGACGCACGCGAGCGTCGCGCACATCCCCGCGTAGCCAAGATCGACTCGGAGCGGCAGGTGGGCGTCCATGACCCAGTTGAGCGCGATGGGCTCCTCTCCGAGAGTCGCTTCGACGTACCGCCACAGGTCACGGCACAGGTCGTCGCGTTCATCGACGAGTCCGACGAGCGCCATCGTCTTGGCGCGTCCTAGAGCCGAGCGAAGCGCGAGCGCAGGATCGTTGTGCGTCGGGATGTCGGCGGTGCGGTCGGACTCGGCGGAACGGCGTAGAGCGTCCCACTGCGCGGCGTAGTCGTCTCGCTTCGCACGGAGAGACCGAGGACCCGACTCGTCGAAGAAGAGGCGCGGCGTCCGAGGCGACGGACCGTACCACGCGCGAAGGGCGCGCAACCATCCGTCGAGTTGGGAACGCAGTTTGTGGGACATGGGTCGGCTCCTGACGACGGCGGGAATGCCGTCGAAGATTGTGATGAACCGGACGCTGTCGGTTCTTGGTGTCTTCATCGGATCGTGCTGGGTGCAGCGGTGTTACGGGCAAGATAGTCGACAGCGGGCGCGATGTGAACTACCCATTCGGACAGCCGGCGTGAACCCGGTGAACGCGTGTCCGAGGACGTCCTCGGTCGTGCGGTAGCTGAGGTTCCCGACATACAAACGACAACCCATGCCTGGGCGCTTCTTCTAACGTGTCCGTGCAAGAGATGTTCGCAAGAGTCCTCCAGCGCAACGACGCGCCAGCGGGACCCGCGCAACCGAGCGAGCCGTGCCCCGCGCGGAAACCAATCACGGTCAGGAGGTAGGACAGTAGAAGGGACATTCAAGCGTCGTTCGTCGGCACGTCCAGGTAGGAAGTGGCTTCCTGGGGAAGGAGCCAACCGAGCCGTGGGTCATTCGGACAGGTTCGCCAGCCATGGGGGGCGACCGTCCGAGCCAGACCGGAGTGTCCGAGACGCGAAACCGGAGCCGAGGCTTCTGAGCAAGTACTTACCGATCCAGAACCGCCGAAGCGCCCCCCGCGAGCGCCCGAAGGCTCCCCGGAGACGATGGGTTCGATCAGTCACGGCGACGTGCCACCGACGGTTCGGCGCGAAGCCTTACAGGTCGGCGACATCCCAAGTATGCGTTGCGTTTTGCGACTCGTGAAGGGCTCTTCTCACACACGCCGCCGATTCAGTCGCCTTCATTCCAAACCCGCCCGATGGCCGCCTCGATTTTCTTCTCCATCCGCGCGATCAGTTCGCGGTTGGAGGCGACGAGGACTTGCTCCGCTTCGATTTCGGCGACGATGGCTTCTTGAGTGTCGAGGGGCGGCAGCGGAACCTCTAGACCGGCAAACGAACTCCACCCGACTCTCGGTAACTGCGCGCCCTTCAACTGTCCCAGAACGGCGTCGTTGAAGGAACTGCTGCGAAAAACGTACGCGTACACCGCGGGAACTACTCGATCCGTTTTGGCGCGGATCACGAAAATATCGGTGGAGCAAATGCCGTTTCGGTCCGCTAACCAAACCTTGTTCAAATTGGGGCGCAGCTTGCCGTACAGGATGTCGCCCGGACCGAATACGTTCTTCAGACTCTTGATCTGTGACGGATCATCACTCGTTACTTCGCCCGTAATCTCGCCCGTGTTTTGCGTGATGTTTTCAAGCCCAATGTATGTGATTGGTCCTTCCAACGATTCCGGCAAGACGGTTTCGTCAGATTTTCGGAAGATATCCCCGACGGGAACGAAGGGCCAATCGAGATCAATCGGAATGTGCGGGCGGTAGTTCTCTACGACAGCGCGCGCCCCGTCAATGACCTTCTGATAGCCCTCGATCTCCGCGACGATCTCCTTCTGCGCCTCCA
>VGLH01000082.1 GCA_016866785.1 Candidatus Poribacteria bacterium | reverse complement strand
CCCCTCAGCCCGCCCAGGATCGTCAGTTGCTGGCTGGCACTCGACGACGCGACCGTCGAGAACGGCTGCATGCACGTGATTCCCGCCAGCCACCGCGATCCGAGGTTCAGCCCGGAGGCGCGAGCCGCCGACGTGGTTGCGGCGAACGCGGCGAGCGAGCGCGGGGAACAGCCCGCGCGGACTGACAGAGACACGATCGCCTCGTCCGATGCGTCCATCGGCACACCGGTCGAGCTCAGGGCGGGAGAGTGCATGTTCCACCACTGCCTGAACTTCCACGCGACGCCGGCGAACCGAACGGATCGTCAGCGCCGAGCGTTCGTCATGATCTTCATGGCGGAGGGAGTGCGCTATCACAACGCCCAGTCGCCGCACCACGTCCTCGTGCCGACCATCGAGGTCGCCGACGGCGAGCCGCTGGCGGGCGAGTGGTTCCCAGTCGCTTGACCGAACCTACAGCGCGCTCGCGGCGACGAGATTGGAACATCGGGTCAACAACGGCTGGCTCCGGTCGAACGGCTCCGTCGTGAAGATCACGCAGGTGAGCTCGCGCTCCGCGTCTGCCCAGACCAGCGTTCCCGTCGCTCCGGCATGTCCGAACGTCCGCCGGGAGACGAGATCGCCGAACAGGCAGCCGTTCGCGGCGAGGTTCCACCCGAGCCCCCACCGATTTGCCGCGCGGGTCTCCGGCGGGATGAGCGGATACTGCGAGCTGTGATCGGTCGTCATCGCGGCGACGGTCGCGGGACTGAAGACGCTGACGCCATCGAGCGAGCCGCCGCTCAGGAAGGTCTGAAGGAGCCGCTGAAGGTCGCCGACCGTCGAGAACATGCCTCCCCACGGCGCGCCGAAGTTCCGCCAGTAGTCGCTGTTCCAGCCCCAGTCCGTGTCGCGCATGTCCGCTCCGACGTTGACCGGCGCGACCCGGTGCGCGCGCTCCTGGACGATCCCCAGCGAGGACGACCGCATCCCCAGCGGCTCGTAGACCTCGTCGCGCAGGAAGTCCCGGGCAGGTTTCCCGGTCACGCGCGCCACGATCTCGGCAAGCATCGCGGTTCCGCAGCTCTGGTAGCTGATGCTCGTGCCGGGCGGGAACCCCAGCGGCAGCGAGCAGATCTCGCGGATGAACTCGCTGAAGGGCGCGTGGTTCCGCCGAAGTTCCGCGTTACTTGGGGTCATGTCGGGCAAGCCGGACGTGTGCGTCATCAGGTGGCGGACGCAAACGCCCTCCTTGCCGTTGGCGGCGAACTCCGGGACGTGCCGGCATACCGGGTCTTCCAGCAGAACCAACCCGCGCTCGACCAGCAGCATGACGGCGCAGACCGTCACCGGCTTCGTCACCGAGGCGACGAGGAAGAGAGTGTCGCGGGATACTGGCTCGGAATCTCGGAACGGATCGCGGACGCCGAAGACGTGCGGTTCGACGGCGGAACCGTGACGCGAGACGGCAATGGCTCCGCCCGGAAGCCTTCCGTCGGAGACGGCGCGATCCAGCAGGTCGAAGGCGCGCTTCAGGCGGAGCGAATCCAGCCCAGCCGACGAGGCGAGCTCCAGGGGAATCATGGGTCACTCCTTCGCGCGAGTCAGCGCCGGAACAACTGCCAGCTTCTGCCGGGGAACTCGGCGCGGAAGGTCTCCACGTTACCCCGGTCGGCGACAGTGACGTAACACGTACGTCCGTCGTGCCCGCCGAAGGCGATGTTCGTCGGCATCTTGCCCGTCAGAGCGATCTCGCGGACGACGTCGCCATCGGGGGACACGACGGCGACGGTTCCCTTGCCGTGCCGCGTGACGTAGAGGTTCCCTGCGATGTCGCAGCGCATGCCGTCCATACCGAAGTCGTCGAACCGATGGAGGAGCCGCTTGTTAGAGATGCTGCCGCCAGGGCTCAGGTCGTACGCCCAGATGTTCCGCTGGACGGTCTCGTTGACGTAGAGCGTGCGTTCGTCGGGGCTGATCTCAATGCCGTTCGTCGTGCCCATGTCCGCTTCGAGGCGTGTCACGCCCTTGTCGAGTTCGACGCGCCATATCTGACCCGTCGACGCGCCCCAGTTCGGATCGCTCGCGTAGACGATGTCGTTGGCTCCGATGGCGATGTCGTTGGGCTGATTCATCGTCGGCTCATGGGCACCCACGTGGATGTCGCGCGTTCCCATGTCCACGACGAGCACGTTGTGGTTCGTGTAGTCGGCGATGAGCATCCTGCCACGGCTGTCGAACCGGATTCCGTTGCCGATGCTGCCGTTGGGCAGTTCGAGGAAGACCTCGCACGCGCCGTCGGGAGTCACCTTGCCGATGGTGTGCTGGCGGACGTAGTTGACGGCGTACAGGTTCCCGTGGCGGTCGCAGGCGGGTCCCTCGATGCCTTGGGTGAACCCGCCGGGCGGCGTGAAGTCGGAGGCGACGTAGAGGGTGTCGGTGGACATGGGTTCTCCCGCGTGTTGGTTTCGGATCGGCGTCGGCGCGGACGACAAGCCTGACAGGTCGCCCTCGCCCGCGCAAGCGCCGGGATTGACGGGCGGCGCAGGGGCGTCTATATTGGCTCGCGACGGGCAAATACCGGAGGAAGGCTCGAATGACCGACCACGTGGATCGGCGCGTTGCCCTCATCGGGTTGGACTGCGCGCCACCGGAGTTCCTGTTCGGGGCATGGCTCGACTCTCTGCCGAACCTCAAGAGCCTTGTGTCGCGCGGCGTTCACGGTTCGCTGGCGAGCACGATCCCGCCCATCACGGTTCCGGCGTGGATGTCGATGATGACGAGCCAGGATCCGGGCTCGCTGGGCATCTACGGGTTCCGCAACCGGCTCGACTACTCGTACGACGGGTTGTTCTTCGCGTCATCGGGTTCCGTGAACGAACCAGCGGTGTGGGATGTCCTCGGAGCAGAGGGCAGGGAGAACATCGTCCTCGGCGTTCCCCTGACGTACCCGCCGAAGTCCGTGCGCGGACACCTCGTCTCGTGCTTCCTCACGCCTGATACGAACCGACCCTTCACCCATCCGCCCCAGCTCGGAGCGGAAATCCAGCGCGTCGCCGACGGGTACATGCTGGATGTCGCCGGGTTCCGCACCAACGACCGCGACGGGTTACTGACGCAGCTCTACGCCATGGTGGACAAGCGCTTCCGCGTCGCCAAGCATCTCGTGGCGTCGAAGTCGTGGGACTTCTTCGCGATGGTCGAGATGGGAACCGACCGCATCCACCACGCCTTCTGGCGGTTCTCCGACCCGGAGCATCGGCTCCATGAACCGGGACATCCGTACGCGACCGCGATGCGCGAGTTCTATATTCGGCTCGACGAACACCTGGGGGAGCTCCTCGAGGCATTGGGCGACGAGACGACCGTCTTCGTCGTCTCGGACCACGGCGCCAAGCGAATGGACGGAGGCATTTGCGTCAACGAGTGGCTCATCCGCAACGGATATCTGAAGCTGCTCTCGGAGCCGACCGCGCCGACCCGGCTGATGCCGAGCATGGTGGATTGGTCCGGCACGCGCGCTTGGGGCGATGGCGGCTACTACGGACGCATCTTCCTGAACGTCGAGGGTCGGGAGCCCAACGGAACCGTTCCGGCGGAAGGCGTCGATGCCCTTCGATCCGAACTCATCGCCGGGCTCGAAGCGTTGGGCGACGAGAACGGCAATCCGATTGGCACGGGGGTCTACAAGCCGGAGGACATCTACCGGAACGTCCGGGGGATCGCGCCGGACCTCATCGCCATCTTCGGCGGGCTCCATTGGCGTTCCATCGGACAGGTGGGCACCGGATCGGTTCACGTCTTCGAGAACGACACGGGCCCCGACGACGCGAACCACGCCGAGAACGGCATCCTGATCGCCGCCGGGCCCGGGATTCCCTCGCGCGAAGTTCCCATTGAGGGCATGTCACTCCTCGACGTCGCTCCGACGGTGCTCGATCTCTTCGGAGTCGAGCCGCCAGAAGCCTTCCACGGCACGAGCCTGCTGCGACGGTTCGAGACCGGCAACACGTTCACCGACGATGACGAAGCGGTCATCGCACAGCGGCTGGAGGAGCTCGGCTACCTCTGATCGCTGTTACGCAGGATAGGGCAAACGATGGCTAAGATCGGCATCGGCATTTTGAGCTTCGCTCACGGTCACGTTGGGTCCTACTGTTCGCAGATCGCCAACTTCGAGGATGCGCGCCTCGTCGCCTGCTGGGATGACGACGCCAGTCGCGGCGGCTCCATGGCGAGCCAGTACGGGATGCAGCTCTGCAAATCGCCGGAAGAGGTCGCACGCCACAAGGAAGTGGACGCGGTCATGATCGGGATCGAGACCTATCGGCACGCCGAAATGGTCCGAATGGCCACCGACGCCAAGAAGAACGTTCTCCTTCAGAAGCCGATGGCGCTGACGTTGGAGGACTGCGACCAGATCATCTCGGACGTGGACAAGTCGGGAGTCCTCTTCTCGATGGCGTACCAGATGCGCCAAGACCCGATGAACCAGATGATCAAGCACCTCATCGACGACGGGACGCTGGGCAAGATTGGCATCGTCCGACGGCGTCACTGCATCGGTGTGCTCTTCAACGAGGCGTTCCACTCGTCGTGGCACGTCGATCCCGTGAAGAACATGGGCATGTTCATGGACGACGCCTCCCACGCCGCCGACTTCCTGCTGTGGATACTGGGGGAGCCGGTCAGCGTCGTCGCGGAGATCGACAACCTGCTGACGACGGCGGCTCCCGACGACACGGGGTGCGCCATCTACCGGTTCAAGAACGGCGCGATGGCGATCCTTCTGAACTCGTCGGTCGTCTGGGCGGGCGAGAACACGACGGAGGTCTACGGCGATAGGGGCGTCGTCATCCAGAACCACGACGATGGGCCCTCGACCTCGACGAAGGGGATCACCAACCCCATCGGCCTAAAGCTCTACCGCGCCGACCAGGCGGACCGCGGCTGGCAGGACCTGGGCTTCGAGATTCCCGCCGGACATGGTGCGCGGATCGCCGCCGTCGCGCGTCCCTTCATCGAGTACCTGAAGAACCCCGATGTGCCCCACGCGGACGCTCGCGCTGGCAAGGTCTGCATCGAGATGATTCTCGGCGCGTACCGCTCGGCGAAAGAGGGGCGGCGAGTCTCGCTGCCGCTCTGACGCAGCACTGAGACCTTGGATGAGGAGGCAGATGAGCCGAGAGCGCATCCCGTGGACGGGCGTGTTCCCCGCCACGCTGTGCCCGTTCCACGACGACGATTCCATCGACGCTGAGGGTCTCGCCGCGTATATCGACGAGTTGTCGCGTGTCGAGGGCATCCGTGGCGTCGTCTGCAACGGACATACGGGCGAGATCACATCGCTCCGTGCGCGCGAGCGGGCCGAGGTGACGCGCATCGTCTCTGAAGCCGCAGGCGAGCGCGTGCGCGTCGTGTCGGGCGTGTCGGCGGAGGGCAGCCTCGAAGCCATCGATCAGGCAGTCGCGGCGAAGGAGTCCGGCGCGGACGCCATCCTGCTCATGCCGCCGCATCACTGGCTGCGGTTTGGGCGGACGAGCGAGACGGCGCTCGGATTTTTCGAGGACGTGGCTCTGGGTGCGGACATCCGCATCATCGTCCACCAGTACCCGACGTGGACGAAGGCGGGCTACAGCCTGCGCGAAATGCTCGCGCTCGCCGCCATGCCGCATGTAGTCTCGATCAAGATGGGCACGCGCGACATGGCGCGATGGCGCTACGACTACGAGACACTCAAGGCGGCCCATCCCGACGTGTCGATCCTCACCTGCCACGACGAATACCTGCTGCCGACGCTCCTGGAGGGTTCCGACGGCGCTCTCGTGGGCTTCGCCGGCTTCGTGCCAGAGCTCATCGTCGAGATCGTCGAGTGCGCACTGGCGGGAGACCTGTCGGGAGCGCGGAAGGCGCAAGCGCTCGTCGATCCGTTGTCGAGGATCGTCTATTCCTTCGGGGAACCGAGCGGCGACGCCCACCAGCGGATGAAGTGCGCCCGATGGCTCCTGGGACGGTTCCCGTCGATGCACATGCGGGGCCCGCTCCGTTCGCTACGTCCCGAAGCCGTCGCGGCGATCCGAGACGCCCTGACCGCCCTCGGCCTCGACTGCCCGAACTGAGGGACCCGATGGCGAAGGGCGACACGTTCCCATCGGAATCCCGTTCCTATCGTGATCCGCAGACCGGCGCGGAAGTCCGACAGGTCACGACGCATCCATCGCTGACGCACCACCCCTATTTCTACATCTGCGCCTTCGCCAGGGAGCCCGAACGGCTCCACTTCGTCTCGCACCGCACCGGCGCGCCCAACGTGTTCTGCGAGATGGGTCGCGGCGGCACGCTGCTCCAGATGACCGACCGAGACGATCTCAACGAGTGGTCGGTCGTTCCGTCACGCGATGGATCGGGGGTCTACTTCATCGCCGGTGGCGGCGTCTGGGCGATGGACGCCGAGACGCTCGCGGAGACCTGCCTGCGGCGCATCGGAGACCATGCTGGTTCCATCACCGGCGGATCGGCGAGCTGCTCGCTGAGCGCCAACGGCAAGTGGCTCGCCGTGGCGGAGCGAACGCCGAAGGGCGACTCCATCGTCGTCGTCAACACGTCCACGGGAGCGGCGGAGACGATCCTGGAGCGCGACACGGTGATGCACGTCCAGTTCTGCCCGGACGACGACACGTGGATCCAGTACGCGGGCCCGCTGGATCAGCGCATCTGGGTCATTCGACGCGACGGGTCGGGGAACCGGTACCTCTATCCGTCGAAGCCGATGGAATGGGTCACGCACGAGTCGTGGGTTCCCAGGAGCCTGGAGATCGTCTTCACCGACTGGCCCCGGGGGCTTCGGATGGCGCACGCCGAGTCCGGGAAGGTCAGGACGGTTGCAGAGCTCAACGCGTGGCACGCCAGTGCTCGCCTCGACGGCACGGCGTTCGTCTGCGACACGACGCTGCCGGACATCGGGCTCCAGCTCGTCGATGCGGCGACTGGCGCACGGCGAACGCTCTGCTTCCCCGGAGCGTCGAATGTGGGCGACCACTGGGCGGGTCCGTTCCCGTACTCGCGGAAGCCGTATCCGAAGGTTCACGCGCCGCAGCACACGCACCCGCACCCGTCGTTTAGCCCGGACGGCTCGCATGTGGTATACACTTCCGACCGGTCGGGGTGCGCCCAGGTCTACGAAGTCCGAGTTTTCGAGTTCTAGATCACGCAATCGAGCGCATCGAGGGAGCCCATATCCGAATGAATGTCATCCTGATTTCACTCGACACCACGCGCGCGCGAAGCCTGTCACTCTACGGACACAGCAACCTGACGTCGCCCTACCTGGACGACCTCGCAGCTCAGGGAACCGTGTTCGAGACGTGCATCGCGCCGCACATCCCGACCCATCCCGGACACACGACGCTCTTCACCGGCAAGGACGTTCTGACGCACCAGATCGTCACGCAGGGCGGCAAGCTGAACCTCGACGAGGGCATCCACACGCTCGCTGAGATCATGCAGGGGCAGGGCTACTTCACCTTCGCGGCGGACAACCTCGGCAGGTGGTTCGCGCGTGGGTTCCAGCTCTACGAGGGCTACTCGTGGACGATGCGCCACAAGGCGGCCCGGAAAGCCGAGGCCGTTAACTCGACCGTGTTCCGCCTGCTCGACCAGGCGCGGGCGCAGGACAAGCCCTTCTTCGGGTTCCTTCACTACTGGGATCCGCACACGCCCTACCTGCCGCCTGAGCCGTGGGAGCGCATGTTCTACACGGGCGACGAGTGCGACCCAGAGAACCGTTCGATGGACGAGGTCTACGACTGCGAGCCGTTCAAGTATTACTTCCTCAACTGGATGTTCAAGCCCGACGCCGATGACCCGGACAACCGCGCCAAGGCGAAGGTCTGGACCGACCGGAACTACGTCAACTCGCTCTACGACGCCGAGATCGCCTACATGGATCACTCCATGCAGCAGCTCTGGCACTACCTGACGCATCACGACCTGATGGATGACACGCTCATCGTCATCACGGCGGACCACGGCGAAGAGCTCGACGAGCACGCCCTGTGGTACGACCACCACGGGCTCTACGACACGAACGTGCACGTGCCGCTCGTGTTCCGTCACCCGGAGTACGTGCCGTTCAACGAGCGTCGCGCGGGCATCGTCGCCCACTCGGACATCGCGCCGACGATCCTCGACTTCTGCGGACTGTCACAGGTCGCGGCGGACGAGCGGATGGAGGGCGCTTCGCTCAAGCCGGTCATCGAGAACGCGAGCGACGCCGGCAGCCGCGATGCGATCTACATGACCGAGAACGGGTGGATGCGCAAACGCGCCTGGCGGACGAACCGCTGGAAGCTGATCGTCGAGACGGGGCATACGCCGGTCGTCTACAACAAGACGACGGACGAGCTCTACGACCTGGTTTCGGACCCGGAGGAGCAGCGCAACCTCATCGACGAAGCGCCGGAAGTCGCCGCGCAGCTTCGCGGAGAGCTTCAGGCATTCCTGCAGCGCCGGCTGTCGGAGACGGGCTTGCCCGACCCGACGGAGGAACAGGACATCACCATGCGGAAGATCGGCAACCTGGAGACCGCCGTTCCGCGCAACCAGGTGTTCACCAAGGACACCGAGACGTGAGATGGAGGGAGACGATGCCTCGCATGAGACATACCGTCGTGGCGTGCGCTGTGACGTACCTGCTCGGCGTGTTTGCGGCGGGAGCCGCGATCGACCCAGCCACTGCTGTGGGCGTCTGGCTGATGGACGAGGGCAAGGGCGGAGACGTTCCCGACAGCGGGGCCCACAAGTTCACCGGAACCATCACCGGCGCTAAGTGGACGGACGGCAAGTTCGGCAAGGCGCTGGAGTTCGACGGCAAGTCCTGGGTCAGCATTCCGGACGCGCCGGAGCTGCAGTGCGGCAAGCAGCTCACGATGATGGCGTACTTCTACGCCAAGGACATCGGCGACTGGCGGCAGATCATCGCCAAGAGCGATGAGTACCTGCTGCGCATCGATCCCCCAGGCGAGGGGAACCGCATGTCCGCCTTCATCAAGGTCGCTGGCAACTGGGAGCCCAGAGCCAGCGCGGCGGTTCCGTCCCTCAAGACGTGGATCCACTTCGCTGCGACCTATGACGAGGACGCCAAGGGCGGCGTCGACCATATCAAGATCTACGTGGACGGAGTTCGAGCGGGTCAGAGCACACGCGCCGGGAAGCATCCGGTGACGGATAAGGTGGTCGAGATAGGCCGCTGGGGCGGTGGGTCCTACTTCGTCGGGATCATCGACGACGCGGCAATCTTCAACGTCGCCCTCGACGAAGCCGACATCGCGAAGATCGCGAAGGAGGGCTTGTCTGCGGCGCTCCGAGGCGGGCTCTCCGTCGATGCCAAGGCAAAGCTCGCGACAACGTGGGCAGAAGCCAAGCGCTGAGCGTGCTTCTCCGGCTCTGAGCACGCCATGGGCGGTACGTCCGACGTACCGCCCGTTCCTCTGTGTGGGTATCCGGCTACGGGACTCGGAGCCCTGCCCAAGTCGTCGTCGCCTTGCCGTCAGGCTCGACAGACAGCGCTTTCGCGTCGAGGACGAGCGTCTGCATCTCTTCGGGGTTCTTGCCGAAGACGATCGTGTGGTTACCCCACCCGACCCAGCCGGTCTGTCCCGGCGCGTTCTTGTCGCTGTCGTTGAAGATGATCGCGAACGCGATCTGAGCGCCCGCCTTCAGCTCGGTTCCCTTCTTGGCGAAGATGTCGCTGGGCATCCGCCACTCGAACAGAGTCTGCTTCGCGCCCTCGTCGCGCTTCATCTGGATCTCGGCGTCGCCCTGGAAGGGGCCCGCCTCCTTGAGCCAGCCGTTCTTGATGGCGAAGTTGTAGAGGTGGGTCGTGCCGTTGGGCCACCCGGCTGCGATCTTGCCACCGGAGCTGTCGATGGCAAGTTGGGCTCCGTCGTTCTCCCACGGGTTCGCGCCGTCGGCGACGTACTCGTCGTCATCGACGATGGCGGCGAAGTAGAGGTTGTTCGCGTCATAAACGACGCGCATGCGCGCCGTGATGTCCTTGTCGCTGTCGCGAGTCCCGCCCAGGGGCTCCCATGAGTCCTTGCCCATGACCAGAACCGTCTTGGCGAAGTCCCAATCGCCGTACTGGGCATCGATCTTGATCTTGAATCCGCCGGTGTTGTAGACCGGATAGGTCTTCGTCTTCACGGCGTCCAGCTCTTGCGCGTGAGCTGCACCCACCCCAAACGCGATCAGCGCGGCGATCCCCAGACCATATCTCAGGTACCGATGCATCGTGGGCTCCTCCTCTTGTGCCGTTCATCCGTTTCCATGTTGTGAGGACACCGGAAACCATGTCGCGCCGGCGCTGCCTAGCAGCCCGGAGGGGGTCCTACCCGTCCAATGAGAGAATCGACTGCTCGACAGACGGCAAGGAGCGACATGTCGCCCCAGCGCCTGCCGACGACCTGCACCCCAATGGGCAGACCCGAAGACGAACGCGTCAGCGGCAGTACGACGGCGGGATGCCCCGTCAGGTTGAGCGGCGTGCAGTGGGCGAGTCCAGCCAGCCAATAGGGTACCCCTCGGTCGTCTACGCGGATCGGGTCGCCGGTCGGTTGGTGGGCGATGGCGGGAGTCGCTGTCACCGGGCAGATCAGCGCATCGAACTCGCCCAACAGTGCCTCCAAACTCCCGATGAGCACGTCGCGTCGGTTCAGCGCGGAGGCGAACGCGCGCATCGTCGCGTGGGCTCCGCGTGCGATGCCCCGCGCGAGCGGATCGTCCGAGTCCAACCGGGCGCCGATCAGATCGAGCCGCGCGTCTTCGTCCTCGTCGGACATCGTGGAACCGACCTCCGCCTCGAAGAGCTCGCCCCACGCGAGCCAGCACGACTCGAAATCGAAGCCAGCCGGTTCGCGGCGCTCGATGTGACATCCTGCGCGTTCCAGTGTGACGGCGAGCGCCGTGATCGCTCGTCGGGTCTCCTCAGTCGGGAGCAATCCGAACGTGTCCGTCCACGCGATCCGCAGCGATGGGAGCGCCTGCGTCTCCTGACGGATCAGCGGAACCGGCGGAACCTCCCACCGACGCCCGTCGGGACCGGCGATGAGCGTCAAAGCGAGCTCCAGATCGTCCACAGAGCGGGCGATAGGGCCCATGACGCCCATGTGCCGGATGCCTGGCAGAACGCCCGGCAACTCCGGGATGTGCCCCGCCCTCGACACGAGGTTGTCCGTGGGCTTGATCGCGTAGACGCCGCAGTAGTGGGCGGGGTTCCGCACCGATCCGCCAATGTCGCTGCCGATCTCCAGCGCCGACAGCCCGGCGGCGAGGGCGGCGGCTCCCCCGCCCGTGGATCCGCCCGGCGTGTGCTCGAGGTTCCACGGATTGGCGCTCCGCCCGAAGAGCGGGTTGTCCGTCTGGAAGTTGCCGGCGAGTGGCGGCAGGTTCGTCTTGCCGAGAATGATCGCCCCAGCTTGGCGGATCCGCGCGACGACCGTCGCATCGTGCTCCGGCACGTGATCGGCGAGAGGCGAATAGCCGCTCGTCGTGCGCATGCCAGCGACTTCGAGGGAGTCCTTGATCGTCACGGGCACGCCGTGGAGGGGTCCCCAGACCTCGCCGGACGCCAGGGCTCGGTCGGCTGCGTGAGCACGGACACGCGCGGCGTCTGCGTCGAGCGTGACGATGGCGTTCAGTCTGGGGTTGTGGCGGGCGATCTGGTCCAGGTAGGCGGCACAGAGCTCGGACGCGGAGATACGCCGCTCGCGGATGGCGGCGGCGGCTTCGGCAGCGGACCAGAACACCGGTGAAGTCATGCGGGCATCCGAACCGTCGTGTCGTTATTCGTCGTCCGGCGCGTGGAGCTCGCGCAGGTCGGCGCGGATCCCTTCGGTGACCTGGCGGATGTCCGACACGCCAACGTCGTGGATGCCGTCTCGCGTCACCGTCTTGATCGTCGGGTAGATGCCTCGGATGTCGTCGACACCGCCGGTGGCTGTGTCCTCGTCGCTGGCGTCGATCAACGCCTCGACCGCCGCACGGAGGGCGTCATTGAGCGGCATCCGACGCCGGTAGCGCTTCTTGAAGGTCGTGCGCGCGTCCTTGCCGCCGGAACCCGTGGCGAAGTACTCCGCCTCCTCGTACCTGCCGCCCGTGATGTCGTACTTGAAGATGCGTCCTTCGTTGCGGCGCAGGTCGTAGCCGGCAAAGATCGGCACGACGATCAGTCCCTGGATCGCCGCCGGGAAGTTCTGGCGAATCATCAAGCCCAGGTAGTTCGCCTTCCCTTCCAGAGTGAGAACCGTTCCCTCGACCTTCTCATAGAACTCCAACTGCGTCCGCAGGAGCTTCGCCATCTGGATCGCGGGTCCCGCCACGCCGGCGATGGCGATTGCCGAGTGATCGTCGGTGGTGAACACCTTCTCGATGTTCCGGTCGGCGATCTCGTAGCCGGAGGTCGCCTGTCGATCTCCCGCGATGATGACGCCGTCGGCGTAGCGGAGCGCGAGGATCGTCGTGCCGTGAGGGGCGCCGGCGAGCGCGGACGACTCCGTATCCAACGTGGTCGGCATCAGGTGCGGATGGCGCTCCCGGATCAACGCGATGAAATCGGTCTGAGCCAGCTCATGGCGCCACACAGACGGGTCTCCCAAGCAGCGGTCGGTCGGTTTGAGTGGATCGAGTGCCGATGACGGCAGGCTGCTACTCGCCGCCCCGCTGGATGTAGTTCTCGACGAACTCCTCCGAGTCTTCCTCGAGCAGCTCGTCGATCTCGTCCAGCAGTTTGTCGATGTCATCCTTGAGGGCTTGTCCCTCTTCGATGACCTCGGCGTTCATCTCCTGCTCGGAGGCTTCCCGGTTCGCCTCTTCGTGCTGGGTCTGTTTCTGACTGGATTCGGGCATGGTGAACGCCTCCTAACTGCTTTCACCGGGCTTGCGTTCGATGGCTTCGACGAGTTCGGCGGCGGAACGCGATCCTTGGATCACGTCGCCGACCATGGCTCTCGTGCCACGCAGCGGGTTTTGCATCGGGATTTTGTGGAGCGCCTTGCCGCTGATGTCGAAAATGAGCGAGTTCCAACTGGCGGCGTGGACCTCGTGCGGGAACCGCTTGAGGCACATGCCCCGGAAGTACGCTCGCGTGTCCATCGGCGGGTTCGTCATGGCATGGAGGACCGCTTCCTGAGATACGATCCGGCGCACGTGCCCAGCCTTCTCCAAGCGGTAGTACATGCCGACGTTGGGGCGAACGTCGTGGTATTGGAGGTCCAACATCGTCAGTCGGTGGTCGTCCCACTGGAGCGAGTGGCGTTTGCGGTATGCGGAGAGCCACGAGTACTTGATGACCCAGTCCAGCTCCTTGCTGAGCTGCATGGGGTCTTGCTCGAGCTTGTCGAGAACCTCGCCCCACTTCGCGTGCACGTCGCGATGGATCTCGTCGTGCTCGTCGGCGGGTTTGTCGCCGAGATACTGGCTGGCGAGGGCGTGGTAGGCGCGCTGGATGGCAATCGGCGACATGTCTCGTCCGTCTTCCAGACGGATGCGCTTGCGGCACGTCATGTCGCGCGACACGTCTCGGATCGCTTGGACCGGATTCCTCAGACGATACTGCCCGTCGACGATGCCGTCTTCGATCATCGATAGAACCAGCGCCGTGGTTCCCACCTTGAGGTAGTTGGCGTATTCGGACATGTTCGCGTCGCCGACGATGACGTGGAACCGCCGGAACTGCTTCTCGTCCGCGTGGGGTTCGTCGCGCGTGTTGATGATCGGGCGGTCGACCATCGTGCTCAAGCCGACCTCGGTTTCGAAGAAGTCCGCCCGCTGGGATATCTGGTAGTCGATGGGATCCGACCCGTTCTCAGCCCCCACCTTGCCCGAACCGGCGAATATCTGGCGGGTCACGAAGAAGGGCATCGCGCCTTCGACAATCGCTTGGAACGCGGTGTGGCGCGCCATGAGGTAGTTCTCATGGCAGCCGTAGCTGTGACCCTTCCGGTCCGAGTTGTTCTTGTAGACGATGATCTCGCGGCGGTTGTCCAGGGCTTGCTCGGCGATGCGCGAGCTCATGTCGAGGATGAGTTCCCCGGCTTTGTCGTAGATGACGAGATCGCGGGCGTTGGCGCATTCGGGCGTGCAGTACTCGGGGTGCGCGTGATCGACGTAGTAGCGTCCGCCGTTGGTCAGGATGTCGTTGATGACGGCGTTGCTCTCGTCGTCGGGCGGAGGGGCTTCTGCCTCCGTCTGGAACCCGCGCGCATCCAGAAGGGGGTTCTCCTGCGCGTAGTCCCAGACGACTTGGCGCAGGTCGCGCTCCTTGTAGCTGTTGACGACCAGGGTCGAGGATGCGACGGGATCGAAGTCCGCGGCGTTGCGGACCATGATCCCGTATTCCGTCTCGATTCCCATGACCTTGGGGAGAGCCACCGAAGCCGCTGCCTTCCTGCCGTGCGCCCGACTGCGGAAACGGGGCGACATGCGCCGCCCCGTCCTCACAGACTGCTATTCGGAGATCCCGTCCCGACGCCTACAAGTAGTGACCCGCACTGACGACCCGGACGTCACGCTTCTTCTCCTTCTCCTCGGCGCTGACCAGGAGTTTGACGTTGACGATCCGTTCGCCCTTTCTGCCTGAGATGGCTGCCCACTCATCCGGGTTCTTCGTGTTCGGAAGGTCTTCGTTTTCCTTGAACTCGTCGCGGATGGCGCGTTCGACGTCCGCGAAGCGGATGCCCTTCTTGCCGCCGTCGATGGCGCGCTTGAGAGCCCACTTCTTCGCCCGCGCGACGATGTTCTCGATCATCGCGCCGCTCGCGAAATCCTTGAAATAGAGGACTTCGCGCTCGCCCCGCGAGTAGGTCAACTCGAGGAACCGGTTCTCGTCGCAAACACGGTACATCGCATCCGCAGCCCGGTCAATCAGGCGCTGAACCGACTGTTCGAGCGTCTCGTTGGGCGCGGCGTCCTCCAACTGGATCGGCAGATCCGGCGTGAGGTACTTCGAGAAGATGTCGCGAGCGCCGTCGACCGTCGGGCGGTCGATCTTGATCTTGACGTCGAGGCGACCGGGTCGCAGAACCGCCGGATCGAGCAGGTCTTGCCGATTGCTCGCGCCGATCACGATGACGTTCCGCAATCCCTCGACGCCATCGATCTCGGCGAGGAACTGGGGCACCAGCGTCGATTCCATGTCGGATGAGATGCCCAGTCCGCGCGTTCGGAAGAGAGAGTCCATCTCGTCGAAGAAGATGATGACGGGCATCCCTTCCTGCGCCTTCTCTCGGGCTCGCTGGAACACCTCGCGGATCTTGCGTTCCGTCTCGCCGACGTACTTGTTGAGCAGCTCCGGGCCCTTGATGTTGATGAAGAACGCCCGAATCTGGTCGTCGCCGGACATCTCGCGAGCCTTCTGCGCGAGGCTGTTCGCGACCGCCTTGGCGATGAGCGTCTTGCCGCAGCCGGGGGGCCCGTAGAGCAGGATGCCCTTCGGGGGGCGCAGGTTGAATTCCTTGAAGTGCTCCGGGTAGAGGTACGGTAACTCGATGGCATCTCGGATCTGTTCGATCTGCTGTTCCAGACCGCCGATGTTGTCGTAGTGGACGTCCGGGACCTCTTCCAGCAACAGGTCCTCGACTTCGGATTTCGGGAGCCTTTCGACGGCGATGCCGGTCTGGAGGTTCAGCAGGATGTTGTCGCCGGGCTTGAGAACGCTGGTGTCGAGGTCGCCCGACAGGTTGACCACGCGTTCCTCGTCGGCGCGCATCGACACGACCATGCGCTCGGAGTCGAGGATGTCCTTCACCTTGACGACCTCGCCGTGTCGGTCGGTCGGCGCGACGGCAACGACGTTGTATGCGCCGTTGACGATGACCTCCTGGCCGCGGTGCAACGATTCGAGCGCGATGGACGGGTCGAGGTTGACCCGCATTTTCTTGCCCAGCAGGTTGATGTTCGCCGTGCCGTCCTCGTTGGGGCCCAAGAACGCCCCGTAGTTGTTCGGAGGCGCACTGAGCTTCTCGACCTTTTCGCGCAGGAGCGAAAGCTGCTCCTTGGCTTCCTGGAGGGCGCCGCTGAGCTCGCGGTTCCGACGATGGAGCTTCACCATCTCCCGCGATGCCTCATACAGCTTCATCTCGGCTTCGTCCGAGGAGACGCTGTTGAGTTTGCGGCGCAGGTCGCTCATCTCGGACTGCATCGCCTCGATGATCCCATCCAGCTCGCGGATCCGCTCGACGTAGCGGCGGATGTCGTCGTCGCGAGCTTCCGCCGATCCGTCGTCGCGCGGCGGGATACCACGCACGCGTTCCCCGTCTGGCGGCTTGTTCGGGGTCATCATGGGGAACCTCCCATTGTCGGCGTCTCTGGTCGATCCCTGACGTCGCGACCGGCTCGGACGCATTGCAGGGCGCCCGACGTCGCGCTGCGTCCGGGCTGCACGGCTCGGACGAAGGTTCTTGAGTATACAACGTGCCGGAAAGGCGGTCAAGCTCAGTAGCGGCGCGGATTGTGCCTGCGTCCTGTTTAACCGTCGCCGAGGGCGTTCCCGGCACTCTCTCCCGGCACATGGACAACGTGAGGGATGGGCCCGCTGATTACGGGAATCAGCGGGCAGCTTGCGCTGCCGCATGCGCGTGTCGCAGGAAGTCGATCGACTTCGGCGCTTCCGAGGCGTAGTCGCGCCAGTTGCACTCGACTGAGATGCGGGCATCGTAGCCTGCGGCGCTGAGGGCGGCGAAGAAGGAGGGATAGTCGTAGGAGCCGCTGCCCGGATGCAACCTGCCTGCGTCGGCGACGTGCACGTGGGTCACCCGCGACCCGGCGTCGACGATGCTGGACATCGCCTCGCGCTCTTCGTCGAGGTGGTAGAAGTCGACCAGAACGTTGATCTCGTCGGCATCGACACGTCTCGCCATCGTATCGGCTTCTGCGACGCTGTTCAGGATGTTCGATTCGCGCCGGTTGAGCGGCTCGATGGCGATGGAGATGCCGTTACGGCGGGCGTGTCCGGCTGCCAGGTTCAGAAACTCGACCACCTGCAACTCGGCATCGGCTCGCGGAAACCCGTCGGGAACGTTGCGGGCTCCCCCGCTTCCGAAGACGATCACCTTGCCGCCGAGAGCGGAGACACGTTCGGCAGCCGAACCGACGTAGCGGCCGATGCGAGACCAGTCACGGTCGGGTCCGACGAGCTTCAGATCGGGCGGGATGAAGCTATTGAAACACTCGGGAACCAGGCGCGACGTCGCCACAACATCCCGCAACGCTTCAAAGTCCGTATCCGGCGACTCGGGCACGACCATGCCCACACCGAACTCCATGAAGTCGCAGCCGGCGTCTTCGAGCACCGCCATCGCGGGCGGCAGAGCGGCGAGGCGCGCCTGGTGGGCGTCGCGGACGTTGAGCTGGCTCGCCCCGGATGTCGGAGGCACGAACGATGCCAGCGCGACGCAGCACCCGAATCGCATCGGTATCCCGTTCGTGGGAGATGGGAACGGCTCCGCCCATGGGAGACGGAGCCGTGCCCGGTTCTCGACTAGCGCTTGTCGATGGGCACGTACGGCAGGTCCATCTCGCCGACGTAGATTTCGATGGGTCGGATCAGCTTGTTGTTGTCGTGCTGTTCCATGATGTGCGCCGTCCATCCGGTGATGCGCGCCATCGCGAAGATCGGCGTGAATAGCGAAATGTCGAGCCCCATCGTGTAGTAGGACGACGCCGAGTAGAAGTCGACGTTGGCGTAGACGCCCTTATCCGACATTCCGGCATTGTCCATCGCCTGTTCGACCGCCTCGGAGATCTCGATCCAGCGGAGGTCGCCCGCCCGTTCTCCGAGCGTTCGCGACATGCCCTTCAGGACGTTGGCTCGCGGGTCGTGCGCCTTGTAGACGCGGTGTCCGAAACCGGCGACACGCTTGGGCGGAAGTGTCGGGGCATTCCGCCTGCCGGCGAGCACTTCGTTGATGTAGTCCTTCGCACGCGCCGCGGAGCCGATATCTTTCAGCATCTCGAGGACGGCGAAGTTCGCCCCACCGTGCAGGGGTCCCTTCAGCGCCCCGATGCCGGCGACCACGCCCGCGTACATGTCGGACAGCGTGGCGCAAGTAACGCGCGCCGTGAAGGTCGAGGCGTTGAACCCGTGATCGGCGTGTAGAACGAGCGATGTGTCGAGCGTCCGCGCCACGTACGGATCGGGTCGCTTGCCGCTGACCATGTAGAGGAAGTTGCCGGCGAGGCTATCTTCGCTCAGCGGAGCGATGGGGTCGAGCCCGAGATGGTGTCGGTGGAACGCGGCGATCATGGTCGGGAACTTGGCGGTGAGACGAACCGCCTTCCGCATGTTGGCGTCGTGGGAATTGTCTCCCAGCTCCGGGTCGAAGGCGGACTGGAACGAGACGGCGGTTCTAAGCGCGTCCATCGGATCTGCCGAGCGGGGCAAGGCTCGGATGGTATCCAACACGCGAGCGTCGATCGCCCGTTCCGCCACGAACTGCTCATTGAGGTCGCTCAACTGCGCCCGGGTCGGGAAGACCCCCTGCCACAGCAGGTAGGCGACCTCCTCGAACGAAGCCTGGGTCGCCAAGTCCTGGATGTTGTAGCCGCGGTACAACAGCTTCCCGATTTCGCCATCGATAAAGCAGACTTTGGTCTCTGCGACGGCGACGTCCTTGAGCCCTTCCTGCACAGCCGCCATATGCTGTTTCCTTTCAGCGCTTCTCCGGGCCCGTGATCTACCGTCGAAGCCAACGTGGTAAGTACGAGGCGGCAACCCGACGAGCGCCGTGCGCGCTCGATCCGTACCGCTAGGATTCCCAAATGGATTATGCCACCTACCCACCGGATCGTAAAGGCGATACGGCAGCGATGCTCGTCAGACGAA
>VGLH01000081.1 GCA_016866785.1 Candidatus Poribacteria bacterium | reverse complement strand
GCCGCGGTAGATCAGACCGGCGTCGTAGAGCGTCTTGAACGCCCGACGAACGGCGCGAACGGAGCCGTCGTCGAGCGTGAACCGCTCGCGTTCCCAGTCGCAGGAGGCGCCCAGGCGCTTCAGTTGCCCGATGATGTTCCCGCGCGACTCGTCCTTCCACGCCCACATCCGGTCCAGGAAGCCTTCGCGCCCGAGCTCGTAGCGGGAGGTACCTTCGCTCTGGAGCATCCGCTCCATGACGACTTCGGTAATGATGCCCGCGTGGTCGGTTCCGGGCATCCAGAGCGTGTTGTAGCCCGACATGCGCTTCCAGCGGATAAGGATGTCTTGCAGGGCGTTGTCGAGGGCGTGACCCATGTGGAGGCTGCCCGTGACATTGGGGGGCGGGATGACGATGCAGTACGACGGTTTGTCGGACACGTCATCCGCTCGGAAGCATCCCTGCGCGAGCCAGAAGTCGTACCAGCGCTTCTCGACGGCTTCAGGCTCGTAGGCTTTGGGCAGCTCCGCCGGGATCGCGCTCATGCGTTCGGTCTCCTCGACATCGGCAGACACGGGTCACCGCGAAGTGGTTGAGGTAAGGATAGCATACCGGACGCGCCGCGAAGCACACGTACCCACTGCGGACATCGCTCGCGTTTTACATGCCCTCACCGGGGTCGTATCATCCGGGACGTGCCGAATCCCACATCATGTGTCTGACCTTGTGAATCAGGTGTGAACCAGGACCCAGAAAGGGATGCCGCGCATGGGCGCGATCGGACCCGAAGTGCTCCAGAAGCTCCGGACCTTCGACACGCCGACCATCTGCAATCTCATCGAGCTGTTCGATGTGCGCCCGCGGAACACGGGCTACATGGACGGACGCATCCGAGCGTGCTTCCCGGAGATGCCCCCGATGGTCGGATTCGCCGCGACCGCGACGTTCCGATCCTCAGCCCCGCCCAGGAGCGGCGACGCCTACTCCGGCACGGACACGCAGGTCGAGCGCTTCGGGGACTTGTCGGGTCCGCCCGTGGTCGTGTTCCAGGACTTGGACGACCCAGCCGTCGCGGCGACCTTCGGCGAAGTCATGTGCACGACGTACCAGGCGTTCGGTTCCGTAGGCATCGTCACCAGCGGCGCAGGACGCGATCTCGACCAGGTGCGAGACATCGGATTCCCTGCGTTCACTGGCGGCACGATCTGCTCGCACGCGTACTGCCACATCCTCCAGGTTCACGTGCCGATCCACGTCGGTGGCATCGCCGTCTATCCTGACGACCTGCTGCATGGCGACGTGAATGGCATCACGACCATCCCCCATGACATCGCGTCCGAGCTGGCGGACATCGGCGACGAGTTCATCGCGGCGGAGGGCGTCATCCTCGAAGCGCTGAAGAGCGGGAACCCGTCACCGGACGTGCTCCGCAAGGCGCGTCAGGAATCCGGCGCTCGCATCGGCAAGCTCCGCGAGCAGGTGACGCGGGCTCGCTGACGGTTCCTGGCGTACGTCGCGTGCCGTGCCTCGACCTGTATTGCCTGACCCCAGCGACCGTCGTTTCAGACAACGTGGCTTGTTCGGTGAGGGGCGGAGGGCCCATGGCGAAGAAGAGCCCGGTGAGTCCATACGACGACGATACGGACGTCGGTCGCCGTGACTTCTTCGGACAGCTCTTCCGCGAGCTCGCCAAGCCTGTTCAGGAGTTCCGCAGCGCGGTTCGCGGCGAATCGCCTGGGGTTCCGCCCACCTCGACCGATGACGCAGCGCCCGTCGGGACGTGGCTGAGACCTCCCGGAGCCAAGAACGAATGGCTCTTCACCGCGACCTGCGAACACAGCGGCAAGTGCATCGACGCCTGCCCGGCGCGCGCCATTCGCCGCCACCCCGACGGCACGCCGTACATCGACGCGAGCGAGCAGCCGTGCGTCGTCTGCAACGACCTTGCGTGCATGTCGGCGTGTCCCAGCGGAGCCTTGTCCGTCGTCCCCCTGACAGCGTTGGGCATGGGCATCGCGAGGATTCAAGAGCCAAAGTGCCTCCGCAGCGAGGATGTCGATTGCCAGTTGTGCATCGAGGCATGTCCACTGCTCGACTTCGGCTACCGGGTTCTCGATCTGTCGGCGTCGGGCAAGGTGCTCGTCGATGAAGCCACGTGCGTCGGGTGCGGATGCTGCGAGCGGGCATGCCCGACCGATCCGCGCGCGATCACGATCACGCCGACGCGCGTCCTGACGCCTTAGAAAGAACCTCGTGGCGAACTTCGGACGATGTCGCATCGCATCGCTGCTCGTGCTGGCGATCCTCGCCTGGTTCACGGCGGACGCCCTTGCGCAGGGCTTCGGACGGAACAAGGTCAACTACTCACAGCTCGAGTGGGAGTCGATCCGATCCGAGCACTTCGATATCACCTTTCCAAAGGGCGCGTATCGGATGGCGCAGTATGCCACCGAAACCGCCGAGGATGCCCTGGAGGAACTGTCCTCTCGCTGGGACTATCAACCGCGCAACCGGATCCCCGTCATCCTCTACACGTCGCACGCCTCGTTCTCGGAGACGAACGTCATCGGCGCGCTCATTGGCGAGGGAACCGGTGGGTTCACCGAGTTCAGCCGGAACCGAGTCGTCATCCCGTTCGAGGGTTCCTATTCGCAGTTACGGCATGTGGTCCGCCATGAGCTCGTCCATGCGCTGCAGTACGATCTCTTCGCTGGCGGCAGCCTGAAGACGCTCGCGCTGTCGCGCCTCGTGTCGCTGCCGCTATGGGCGGTCGAGGGGCTCGCCGAGTACGAATCTATCGGCTGGGATGTGGAAGCCGACAACGTGATGCGAGATGCCGTGATCTCCGACTACGTGCCGCCCATTGAGATGATGCAGGGCGGCGTCTTCGCGTACAAGGGCGGGCAGGCTCTCTACCGGTACCTTCACGAAACCTACGGCGTCGATCGGATCGGGCAGTACCTACGGTCTCTCAAGGAGACGGCGAGCGTCGAGAAGTCGCTGCTGGCGGTCTACGGCATCCAGATGGAAGACCTGGAGCCGAAGTGGAAGACCTGGCTCAAAAAGGAATACTGGCCCGAAATCGCCGAGAGGCTTTCTCCGGGGGAGTTCGCGCGGCAGCTCACGGATCACTCGAAGGGAGACGGATACCTCAACGTCGGGGCGCGTCTGTCGCCGGATGGACGCCGAGTCGCCTTCGTGAGCACTCGCCGTGACTTCGCCGACGTCTACCTGATGGAGCTCTCGTCCGGCAAGGTCGAGCGCATCATCGAAGGCGAGCAGTCGCCGGACTTCGAGTCGCTCTATCTGCTGCGACCCGGGCTCGCGTGGTCGCCGGATGGACAGCGTTTGGCGATCATCGCCAAGCAGCGAGGCAGGAGCGCGCTCTTCATCTACGACCTCGAAGCGGGCAGGATCGCTCGCGATTACCCCATCGACGTCGACGCGGCGTTCACCCCGGCGTGGTCGCCCTCTGGCGACGCGATGGTCTTCGCGGCGCTCAAAGACGGCTGGTCCGACCTGTACTCGATGGACCTTCGCTCCGGGAGCCTGGTTCCCCTGACGCATGATCCGTACGACGAACGCGACCCGGAGTGGTCGCCGGACGGCTCGCGGATCGCCTTTTCGTCAGACCGCGAAGATCACGGACTGACGTTCGACGACACGCCGCGCTTCAGCCATGGGCAGTACGACATCTTCATCCTCGACCAAGTCTCCAAAGGGCTGACGCGCCTGACCCGACACCCCGCGAGAGACCTCTACCCCGTGTGGGGCCCGGAAGGACGGTCGATCCTCTTCGTCTCAGAGCGATCCGGCATCGGCAATGTCTACGTCCAGCCGCTCGGTAGCGACGAGCCGACCGCCATCACGGACGCCCTGACCGGCTGCCAACAGATCGACCTCTCTGCCGACGGCTCGCAGCTCGTGTTCACGGCGTTTCAGGAAGGGGGGTTCGACCTGTTCCTGATGGATCGCCCGTTGGATTCGCGTTACTCACCGAAGCCGACCGAGCTCGCGCGCACCTGGTTCGGAACCTCGCCCAGCGCGCCGGAGCAGACGACATCGGAGACCGAGACGGCTCCCGTCGCCGCTCCGCAACCAACGACATCGCCCGATGCCTCGACTGCGCCGGTTCCCGAACGTCTGCTCTCGCCGCTGTCAGCCAGCATCCCGAAGGATTTGGCTGCCCTGGGGAGCCGTCGTTCACAGGAACCGGTGGCTGCCGCACAGGCTGATGAAGACGATGAGCCAACCGACACCGAAACCACCGACGACGAGCCGCAGGACGAGGACGCCCCGCGCGTCAGCCGCAAGTTCGCGCGTCCCAAGCCCTACCAGCCGAGGCTGACGGTCGACGGATTCGGGGTGTACACGCAGGTCAGCAGCTTCTCCGGGTTCAGCGGGCAGGCGTACCTCAGCATGAGCGACCTGCTCGGCAACGAACGCCTGATCGTCGTGACCGACCAGTCGATCTCTTCCTTGCGGAACTTGAACGCCGTCGCGTCCTACGTCCGCCTGAACCGGCGACTCGACTACGGCATCACCGCGTTCCACACGCGCGACTTTTTCCTCGCGAGCGAAGGGCAATCGCGGTACCGGACCGTGCTGGTCGCCGACCGGAGCGTCGGGCTCGAAGGCATGGCGGAGTATCCGTTGAGCCAGTTCGCGCGGTTCGAGACGGGGATCGGCGCGCAGCGGATATACCGCGACCGGGTTGGCATCCAACTGACTCCGTACGACCGCCTCGACGCGTTCGGCAATGCGATCCGGCAGGTGGACGAGGAGCCGATTGACGCGAAGTCCATGCTCCCGGTGCGGATGGCGTTCGTGCAGGACACGGTCGGGTACGGCATGTTCGGACCCGTCGACGGTCGCCGGCTGCGGCTGGAGGCGTTCGCCGCGCCCGGGTTCGGGAGCGGCTACCTGCGTTTCGGCACAGCCTCCGTCGATTATCGTCACTACGTCCGCGTCGGCTCGGAACAGAGCTTTGCCATCCGGGTCACGGGCGGAACCAGTCGCGGTCCCAACGCCCAACGGTTCTTCCTGGGCGGCATCGCCTCGGAGATCAGCCCGCGCGTGTCGCGCGCCGTCGACGAAGCGCTCAGCGCCGAGGAGCTCTTCTTCCCGTCGTTCCAGGGCCCGCTCCGAGGAACCGACCTGTACGAGTCCGTCGGCGACACGTTCGCGCTGATCAACCTCGAATGGCGGTTCCCGTTGATCGACCGCCTGACGCTGGGATGGCCCCTGCGCGTGACGTTCCGATACATCGGCGGAGCCTTGTTCGCCGACCTCGGATCGGCGTTCGACCTGCGAGCGTCGTCGAGCCCCGCCGCCTCCGTCGATAGTCTGAGCGACCTCCGCGACCGGATCGTCGGCGGCGTCGGGGCGGGCAGTCGGCTCAACCTGGGCATCTTCGTCCTCCGCTTCGATGTCGCCTGGCGCATCGATACGGAGTTGGTCTCGCGCTCGCCACGCTACTACTGGTCTGTGGGAACGGACTTCTAGCCATGTACCCGACCCTGATCCAGTTCGGACCCGTCGGCATTCACACGTTTGGCATCATGATGGGCTTGGGATTCCTGGCAGGGTACGCGCTCATCCGGCAGGAGTACCTCCGCAAGGGCATTGATCCCGAGCTCGCCTCCACGGTCATCCTCGCCGCGATCATCGGCGGCGTGCTAGGAGCCAAGCTCTACTTCTGGCGCGACGTAGCCAGCGACTGGCGCTCGCTCTTGTCCGGTAGCGGACTCGCGTGGCATGGGGGACTCGCCGGCGGCATCGTCGCCGTGCTGATCGTGCTCTACCGTTCGCCATCGCTCATCGTGCAGGAAGCGAGAGGCGCGTCGCCGCGTCGCCGCATCTGGGAAGCCATCGACGGCATTGCCCCTGCGATCCTGCTGGGACAGGCATTTGGGCGCATGGGGTGCTTCCTCTCCGGCGACGGCGACTACGGAGCCCCTTCCAGTCTGCCGTGGGCGGTCGGGTTCCCGAACGGAACCGTGCCCACGCCCGCCGGTGTCCGCGTCCATCCGACGATGCTCTACGACATCGTCCTGCTGTCGGCGGCGTTCATCTTCCTCTGGCGGATGCGACGTCGGTGGGGCTCGCGGCAGGGCGTGGCGTTCGGCGCGTTCCTCATTCTGATGGGGATCGAGCGCATCATCACGGAGTTCTGGCGGCTGACGCGCGTCTTCTCGTTCACGTCGACGCCGATGGGCTGGGAGAACCGGAGCCTCGACGACCACCTTCTTGGGACGGCTTGGCAGGGCACGCTGTTCATCCACGGCATCAGCGAACAGCAGCTCTGGTCGCTCGCGATGGTCGTGGTCGGCGTGTGGATGGTCTGGCAGCGCGGGCGTCGAGTCGTCTGACCTGTGCAGCGGTACAAAGGCAGGGGATCGGCGGACCGATCCCCTGCTATCTTGGCGATGACATCGCGCGCTTAGGACGCGGCGCTCACCTTCCTCCAGAGGAAGAGAGCGGCGATTGCCAACAGCGCAAGGACGACGACCTTCATCACGAGGATGACCAGGCCGATCGCCAAGCCGAGAACTCCTGCGACGACCCCCGCCGCGAGCGGGATGAGCTTGATCAGGATCGCCGCCAACACGATGCCGAGTAGGATGCGGATGACGAGATGCATGGTGACAGCCCTTTCCTGTCAGCCGGACGTGTCCGTTCGCCTCTTGCGCAGGGAGATTCCCCCGCCCATCGCCGAGAGCTCGATCGTCGCCGCACCGGACCCGTAGCGGTACCGGTTCTCGCCGACGGCTCCACCTTCCCACTGGGAGTCGAACCCTCCTCCGACGACGGAGTAGTGGACCTCGAAGTCGGACGCCTCGCCGAGCTCCAGATCGATCCCACCGCCTGCCGCCGATAGCTCCACTTCGCCGCGCGTCACATCGCCGATGGATGCCCGGATCCCCCCGCCATGCGCCTTGGCGTGGATCGCCTCGCTCTGGATCGCTGTCAGCTCCAGCCCCGCACCGACGGTCTCCAGCTCCAGCGAACCGGCAACGTCTCCGATGCTCATGCCGCCTCCGACGACCCGCGCGGTGAGCTCATCGAGCGTCAGCCCCTTGACAGCCAATCCGCCGCCTGTCAGCTCGACGATCACGCGGCGCGCCACAGTGGGAATGCGAACCACCGTAGGACCGCCGACGCCTTCGACTCGCGCCAGCAAGCCGTCCTCATCGACTTCCGCGTGCGTGTTGGGACCCGACACGCGGACACGCGTCGCGTCGCCCGGATGCAGCGCCAGACTGCCGCCCTTCTGCGAGATGCGCACGACGGCTCCCGTCGACACGCCATACTCACAGCAGTTCGGCGATCTCGACTCCGATACGGTGTGGCGCACATCGCGCGCGAACGCCTCGATTTGCTTGCCGAGCTCGGTCGCTGCCGATTGGATCTCCCGAACCCACTTCGCCGTTCCGATCTTCCCCAGATCGGTGCCGAACTGCCGCAACACGGCGTCCAGGTCCTTCGGCTTGCTCGCCCTTGCCTTCTCCGCTTCAGGCGCGTTCAGCGCCCGGAGCAACCGCTCCGCGTCTTCCGTCGTGAGCTTGCCTTCCCGGAGTAGGTTGAGCACGAGGAGCCGTTCATCGGTGGTCGTCATGCTCCGCCCCTTCCTTGCGATCCTTGGGAGGCTCGGCGTCGCCTTCGCCATCCACTTCGACCGTGATCGTGTGGTTCCGCTTCTTCCCAGGCTCGGGCTGTGACGTCGCGCGCATCTCGTCCAGCCGCTGACGCAGCGTATCGCTGCGTTCGCGCAGCCGATCGCGGACACGCTTGATCTCCGTAGAAGCTTGGGAACCGATCTCGTTGAGACCCTTCTGCATATCCTGCGCCACGCGCGCTAGGAAATCGTACGCCGCGTCGGCTTTCGGTGAGCTGCCGTTGCCCGTCGCCTTCTCTCCGCCGATGGCTGCGAGCAGCCGGTCCGCTTCATCGACTGCCAGTTTTCCGTCGGCGACCATCTTGAGGATCAGCTTGCGTTCTGCGCTCATTTCTGTCGCCCTCCCTGCTTCCGATTCAGCTCGTTCAGCGTGTTGAGCAATTCCTCCGCTTCAGCCGTCGACAGCTTGCCCTCGTCGAGCTCTCGCAGGATATCGAGCCGTTCGGCGGCGATCTCCTCGGGCGACCATTCGTCGCGGTCCGTGATACCCAACTCCGCGATGACAGCGTTCAGACGGTTCCTCACCGTGGGGTACGAGATGCCGAGTTCCCGTTCCACCTCCCGGATATTCCCCCGGTTCTTCACGAACACGAAGAGGAAGTCCTGCGCTTCGGGGGTCAGTCGAGTGAACCGATTCCGCGCGAACCGACCCTCGACGTGAATGTCGCACGCCGGGCAGGAGTAACGGGTGGTGATGATTTCGCCGCCGCAAGACGGGCAATGGGCTAGTTCGGGTCGCATCCCGTGACTCCGACTTGAACACTGAAACGCTCGACATTACAGAGTCTAATACATGAGATTGATTATGTCAAGGTCTGTGTTGACAAAATGGAGTGGCGGCAGGCGTCGGCTTGCGATTTCCGTGGTTGCCGTTCGTGAGATCAGTCTGGTTGGGCGGATTCGCGGATGCGATGGATGACGAGTCCGTTCGCGATGGACCGTGTCGAGCCGTCCGACGGACGATTGCGCATATCGCCTCCCGCCCACATCGTCGTCGATCCGCCGCCGTCGAGGTTGATCGCCTCCGACGCCCCGATGTCTCGCAGGAACGCCGCCAGGTCGCGTAGACCGATTCCGATGCTATAGCCCGGCTGGCGTCCGTCGACGGTCACGAAGTAGAGGCGATCCGGGTCGAACCCGACTGCCGTACGCGGATGGAGAGTCTCCAGGAACACCGCCGAAAGCCCTTCGGCTTCGGCTTCTTGCTCGACCGTGATCGCGCCGTTCCGCAGCAGACGGGGTCCGCCGCCGACCGCGTACGCCCAGTCGTTGCTCGGCGAAACCGACCATGCGACCCGCACCGCTGCCCCGGCACCAATGGCTCTGAGGAACCTTTCGCCAGTGCCCTTCCCGACGAGCGCCACGGTTCCAGGGAGCGCCGGGGTCGGACAGTCGATGAACGCGCCCCCCGAGGCGAACGTCTCGACTGACAAGCCGAGTCCGATGCGCACATCAGAGGGCAGAACCAGCATCGACGCCCAGTGCTTTTCGCCGACCGCTTCGCCCATGCGATCCGTCACGAGCACGAGCCCATCGTCGGGACACGGCTGATTGACGCCCACAATGGGCATCGACGCCCCGTCCGCCGTCGTCGCGGTTCCCGTGAACGCGAAGCGCTCGATGGACGGGCTCCCGTACCCGTCGAACGCCAAGACGGCTCGCCGGTTCGGCGTGCTGACCAGTTCCCCATCGACAACGCACAGCCCGGCGAGGTCCCCAGGCAGCGCGCCGTCCTCGCGCACGAAGAAGTCGCCATTGACGGCTCCGATGACGTCACGACCGTCAGCCGACAGTCGGGTAACCGCGTCCGGAAGCGTTTCGAGTCCGGCGACCATCCCGCGCGCCAGCCAGACCTCGACGGCGATGCCCGGCGCGGCGCGCTCGACTTCGAGCACCTGAATCGCCAGCGGCTCCGCGTTGCTAGCGTATTCGCGATACCAGACGCCCGGAGTAATCTGCTCCTTGCGGACCAGAGCCGGTGCGTCCGCGAAGACCACGGACGCCATGAACACGGCGACGGCGACGAAGGCACGCGTTGCGCGACGAGAGTTCGTCATGATGCGCTCCGATCGGGTCATCGTTCAGATTGGTGCAGAGACACAGTGTAGCAGCACGCGCCGCGAAACGTGATCGACGCGCGGTTCGTTTTGACGTTCGACGGCATCGTATCGAAGTGCATCCATGCCTGTGTCCTTGTGCTGAGCGGCTAACAGCCTCTTGACCGCGGGCAGCCTGGTACTCACCTTTAACCGAGGCTCTTAGGCGAGTCGAAGGTCCGCCGACGCCTGCGGGTCCCGCGGCTGACTGGAATCATGACGCCCATCCTCGGGGTCTGACCCCTCTTGGAGAATCGCGTGTCCCCCCGCCTGCATCGCGCCATCGCCATGTGCCCGTGCGTCCTTGCCCTCGTGCTCATGGTCGTCACCGCGCACGCCGCCGACGACGACAGAGCGCCCTACGCGACCCGGCGCCTGCCCGGTCAGCAGCTTTCCACACCCCCGACAATCGACGGCGACATCTCCGACGCCGTCTGGTCGGAAGCTGCGCTCGGAGACACGTTCATCGACCGCAACGACGGCAAGCCAGTCCAAGACCAGACACGTCTGTGGATCGGCTACGACGCGACGAACATCTACGTCGCGGCGCACTGCTACGACCCGGACCCGTCGAAGCTCGTGGCGCGGGAGACACAACGCGACGCTCGGCTCTGGGGCGACGACAACTTCCAGTTTCAGATCGACCCCTTCCACACGCACGACTGGAACGACCTCTCGCGGTTCCTGGTGAACCCGATCGGGACCATGTCGTCCGAGATCGGCGGCGGAAGGTCCGGCAAGGCGGAGTGGAAGGGCGACTGGAAGGCAGCCGCGAAGATCGTCGAGGACGGCTGGACGCTCGAGATGGCGATTCCCTGGGCGATCCTCACGTATCCGAACAGCTCCGAGCCCGTCACAATCGGCTTCAACGCGTCGCGGAACCACTCCCGCCGCAAGTTCGAGTCGTGGTTCAGCGACATCGGACGCAACCATCGCAACGAGTATTCGGCGAATCTAGAGGGCGTCGTCCTGCCGGCGTCGGCGTTCACTCGCGAGCTGCTGGTCCTGCCGTTCCTGGCAGCCGGCAGCGCCGAAGTCGACAACGATTGGTCCGGCACGGCGCGCCTGGGAGCCGACGTGCGATTCCGCCCGAGCCCGACGATCACCGCCGTTGTGGCGCTCAACCCCGACTTTCGCAACGTCCAAGGCGAAGTCGAGGGAATCGACTTCTCGCGCGGCGAGCGGTGGGTTCAGGAGTCGCGTCCCTTCTTCCAGGAGGGCGACGACATGCTCCGACTCGGGTCGCCCGCCGGGTCCTACTTCTACAGCCGACGCGTCGAGAACATCGATGTCGGCGCCAAGGTCTACGGCAAGCTCGCGAAGCGCACCAACGTCGGTGTTCTCGGCACGTTCGACCTCGACGATCAGCACGACGATCTGCGGCACCTATACCGTCAAGACTACGCCGGCAGCGTGACTCAGGGCATCGGCGAACACGCGAGGCTCTCGGTCAGCAGCGCGGTCAAGCGCTCTCCGCTGCACGACAACACGGTCGTCGGCTACCGCGCCAACTCGCGTTTGACGCGGAACAGCGGCATGGACATCCAGTACGGGTCGAGCAGTCTTATGGGCGTCGATCCGAACGACGAGTCGAGCGAAGTCCGCCAGTTCCTGCGCGGCGATCTGGCGAGCATCGGCGGCAACTGGTGGAACGGCAAACGCTTCGTGGGCGGGGATGTCCAGTACGTCAGCCCGGGCTTCCGCGCCGCCAACGGGTTCATCGAGGACCCAGGGCGTCGTGGCGTCGGGTTCGAAGGCGGTTACCAGAACGAGTGGCGCGACTCGTTCATCTCGAACGTCGGGGGCTTCTTCGGCGGCATGTACCAGGAGCGGTACACGACCGGCGAGGGATTCGACGGCTTGGGTGGGGTCGCCCGCCGCGCCGTGACGACGTTCTCGGATCGCGATGGCGAGACGCAGTTCTTCCGGGACCGTGTCGGCGGCGACATGTTCATTGGCACTCGCCGCAACATGCGGTTCAACATCGACTTCGGCATGGGTCGCTACCGCGAAGAAGGCGCGTCGGCTTCCGACTTCGACTGGTCCTGGGGATATGGAACCGGGGCGGGCAACGAGAAACGGACGAGGGGCTTCAACGCTCGTCACTCGTTCGGCGAGGCGGCTCGCACGTTCCGGCACTTCGTGTCGACCGGCGGGTTCGTGAAGCGTGGCAAGATATCGACCAGCCTGAACCTGTCGATCTTGCGGCATGAGGAGCGCCGCCAGCAGCACATCTGGGGCGTCAGCTACGAGCTCTCCAGTTCGATGTCGGTCAGCGGTCGCATCGTGCTCCGCCGCGACGAGCGCTCCAATCACAACGACTGGAACTCGTTCGTCTCGTTCCGTCGGTCGGGCGAAGCGGGAATCGAGACCTACATCATCCTTGGAGACCCCAGCGCCGACACGTTCGTACCGCGCGTCGAGGGCAAGGTCCTGCTGCCCATGTAGCGCGTCAGCCGTACGCACCGTGGTCGAGGAACCCCAGCAAGCGTCTTAGCCGCGGCGAAGCGCCCACATAGACGTGCTCGGGCATCGTGTAGTTCATGAACGGGTAGTACTTGTGCCCCACGAGCCGCCTGCCGTACGTCACCTGCGTGATGTACCGGGTTCGGTCGCTCGTGTTGGGCCCGCCCCGGTGCCAGACCTGGCAGTTGAACAGGATGACGCTGCCGGCGGGTCCCAAGTTGTACTGAACGCTCTCCTCCCAGCGCGTGCCCTCGATCACACCGGGCGGACTGGCTCCGTACAAGTGGGAACCGGGGATCGTCTCCGTGCCTCCATGCGCGCGCTCGGTCACGTCGGTGAGGTAGTAGTTCGCCGTGAAGACCATCACGGGCAGTCGAACGTTCGTCGGGGGCTCGCCCTCGGTCACCAGGTAGTGCGGCGGGTCGTCCTGATGCCAGGTCGTGATGCCGCGACCCGGGGGCGTCATGAACGAGTTGTTGTGGATGACGTGGCAGTTCCGAGCGATGAGAGCTTCCGCGAAGCTGGCGATTGGCTCCATGTCGAACAGCCGCAGGTTCGCGGCGCTCGTCTCGAACATCCGGTGAGCCAGGATGAGCGAGGCGTTGTCCTGGTTCAGCCCGTTGGGGTTCCCGGAAAGAGCTCGCTCCAGATCGGCTCGAAGCTCGGCGCACCATTCCGGCGGCAGCACGTTCGTCAGGAACAGGCATCCGTCGCGGTGGAACGCCTCGACCCACTTGCGTATCTGCTCGTCGCCGACGGTTTTGCCAGCTAGGTACATCGATGAACCGGACTCTCCCATCGTCATCTCACCTCATCGGATTATCTGATTGGGGCGCTGTCAGCCGAAATCCGCGGTTCGGATGAACTCGGCATAGATGCGCGCAGTCTGCGCGACTTCCGAGATGCGCACTCGCTCGTTGGCTCCGTGCCCGCCCTCGCCGATGGGCCCGTATCCGACGCCCGGCAACCCCTTGCGCCCGACCAGGTAGTGCAGGTCGGTGAAACCGCTCGTCGTGGACAGCTTGACGGGTCGCCGCCGCACCTGCCGCACGACGCGGGCGAACTCCTGGACGCAGCGCGAGTTGGCGTCGACGAGGCACGGCTCGATGGCGAGGGTCCTTTCGACATCCACGCGGATGCCCGGAATCGCGCGTCTCGCATCCTCGATTGCCGCCCGTAGTTCCGCTTCGGCGTCTTCAATGGATTCGTTGGGCACGACGCGCCGGTCGATGGTGAACGATGCCAGCGCCGGAACCGTGTTCTCCTTGTCGCCTTCGCTCCCCGCGAAGACTCCGCCGACGTTGACCGTCGGTTGTCGGCGGATGCCGGACTCGGTGACGTAGCACCGTTCAGGATCGCGCAGGCGCTCCTTGAGCGGCTCGAGCGCTTGAACGAGAGCCGACATCCTCTCGAAGGCGTTCACGCCCTCATGGGGAACCGACGCATGAGCCGCCTTCCCGTGAACCGTGACCCGCAACCAGAGCACGCCGTTGTGCCCGTACCCGACCGTCAAGCCGCCACCACCCTCGCAGTTGACCACGCAATCGCCGCGTATCAGCCCCTTCCGCGCGAGATAGCCGGCTCCGAGCTGCCCGCCCGTCTCTTCGTCCACGGTGAACGAGCATTCGACGTTCGCGGCGGTCTGCACGCCGGTTTCGACGATGGCGCGGACCGCCAACAACGTCGCGGCAATCGAATCCTTCATGTCGTCGGCTCCACGTCCGTAGAGCCAGTCGCCGCGCCGCTCGCCCGAGAACGGTTCGACGCGCCAACCGCCGGACACGGGAACCACGTCGAAGTGCGAGTTGAAGTGGATCGTCCGGCGCTGCCCGAGATCGAGGCGCGCGATCAGGTTCCGGCGAGGATGCGCCGCGTGCGGTCCGAGAACGCGGCGAGCGGCCTGTGGCGGCACATCGACCGTTGAAGTCGCCATGCCGAGACTCGCGCAGTGGGACTCCAGCAGCGCGACAGCCGCTTCGTAGTTCTCGCCGGGAGGGTTCACCGTGCGGATGCGAACCAGCTCCGACAGCAGGTCCGCGACATCTTCACGATGCTCATCGATGTACACGCCGACGGCGCTGGTCATGTGGCAGAAGCACCTCACTCAGGAGGCAAGGACGCTCCGCTGCGGCACGAATCCGATCTCTTGGGCGATGCGACGGATGTCGTAGACGGAATCGCGCTCGTGCCCCGGGGGCTCGTAGTGCGAGAAGTCGATTGCGTCAGCGTCGGCTCCATACCACGCGCGGAGCGTGTCGGGAACCGTCGAATCCACGCACGCCTGCGACGCAGCCGCGTTCATGATGCGAATGCCAGACTTGCGCGGAGCCTCTGCAGCTGCCTGGAAACACGCCACCGCATCGCTCAGGTACATGAGCGTGACAGACCCCATCGCCCACTGTCCCACGGGGCCCGGCTTCCTGGGAACTGGCTTCGCATTGTCGGGAATGATGCTGGCAAGGCGGATCGCAATGATGTCGAGGTCGTCCACCTGGCGCGTGAGGTAGCGCCCCACCTCCTCCATCAGATACTTCGAGAGACCGTAGCCGTCTCGATCAAGGCAGGGATGCTCATCGGGAATCGGCACTTGGAGGGGTCGGAACTTCTCGGACTGCATCCCGACTGCGGCAATGGAGCTCGCCAGGACGAACTTCCGGCAGCCACGGTCGAGCCAGTACCGCAGCAGACCGTGCGTTCCGCCCACGTTGACGCGGATGCCGTCCTGCTCCGAACAGCCGCCGGTCACCGCCGCCAGATGGATCACCACGTCAGCCCCGAACCGATTGAGTCTCCGCAGGTCGTCTGCGTGCGCGAAGTCGCCCTGGATCGACCAGACGCCCGCGACCGGCGTCGGCTTTCGTGAAATCGCCGCCACCTCGTGCGTCTGGGCGAGCGTCGACGCGAGCTGTCTGCCGATGAAGCCGCTGGTGCCGGTGATGAGGATTCGGCTCATGGTTCCTGCTACTCAGCCCCAATGGATGACCGCTCCGAGCACGTTCCGCTCATTGCCGCGCAAGATCGCAGCGAAGAACTCCGCTGCTTCGGATGACTCGACCCGATGTGTGATGACACGTCCCCAATCCAGCGCTCCCATCGCCATGTTGCGCAGCACCGCCCGGCGACAGGGAGCCAGCCCGTCGTCGCAGGGATAGAACGCTGTCAGCCGCTTGCCGTGCGGCGTGGAGAAGGTGTAGGAGAGGGGAGCCGTGCCGTAGTGTCCCTGATACACGAACTTGCCGTGGGTGCGGCACAAGGCGAGCGCGGGGTCCACGCACGCCGGATTGCCGGTCGCCTCGAACACGACGTCTGCGCCTTCGGACGCGATGCTGCGCAATGCCGGTCCGACGTCCTCGCGGGACCCGTTGATGGCGCGATCCGCTCCCAACGCGACGGCGGTCTCCAAGCGCCGATCCTCGACATCGACCGCGACGACGACGCATCCCCGATGGCGACACGCCGCGACCACGCCCAGACCGATTAGCCCGACGCCGTGCACCACCACGACATCGCCGAGGCGCGGATTGGACATGTCGACGCCGTTCAGCCCGACCGCAGGCATGACGAACAGGCTCCCGGCAGCGCGATCCACGCCGTCCGGCAGATGATCGATCCCGTGAGTCCTCGACGGATCGACGACGGCATGCGAAGCGTGCGTGCCGGCGACCGCCGAAACGCGCTCGCCATTGGCTCGTTGGATGCTGCGGTTGTCGCGCAGGAATACGACATCGCCGACGGAGAACCCGCGTACGTCCTCGCCGACCCGCTCCACGGTCCCGACCGCTTGGTATCCCGTGCACAACGGATAGGGACCCCAAGAGATCTTGCCTCGGATGAGGGCGAACTCGGTGCCAATGCTGATGCCGGAGAATTCGATGCGGATGAGAACGTCAGTGGGGCCTGGATCGGGAAGGACCACCTCTTCCAGGCGAAACCGCTGAGAGGCGTCGCAGACGATTGCGTGGGCGTCCAATGGGGCTCCTGTCGGGTCTATTGCTTGGGCAGAGCGAAGCGCGCGACGCCCGCCCGCGATGTGGCAGCCAGCAGATAGCCTCCGGCGACGAGCAACGAACGAACGTTCAGGTCGTCGAGTCCGTCGTTCATCGGAGTCCAGCTCGCGCCTGCGTCGCGCGACGCGAAGACTCCGCCGTTCGACGTGGCGGCGTAGAGCGACTGCCCATCCGTGACGACGGAACGAACGCGCAGGTCCGTGAGCCCTGCGTTCTGGGGAACCCATGTGCCGTCCGGCTGCAGCTTGTGGACTCCGCCGCCGTACGTGCCGGCGTACACACCGCTGTCCGTGGACACGAAGCTGTAGACCGCCATGGAAGCCAGCCCGGTAAGACGAGGCGTCCATGTGGCTCCGCCGTCGGACGACACGAACGCGCCTCGCCCGTCGGTGCCCACGTAGATGTCCGAACCGATGACCGCGAGCGACGACACGAATGGGAAGTCCTCGCTTCCCTGGAGGGCTTCCCACGTCGCCCCGGAGTCCACCGACGCCACGATGCCTCGACCGGTCACGCCGAAAAGCACTCGATTGCCTGCGCCGACGATGTCGCGCACCGTGGTGCCCTTGAGCGTGTCGCTGCCGACGCGCCACGTGGCTCCTCGGTCGTCCGAAACGTAGTATCCGCCTCGGTACGTCCCAACGTACGTCGATGACCCGACGAAACCCACGCTCCGGGTGTTGACCTCGCCGAGCCCGGCATTCGACAGCACCCATGTCGCGCCGGCGTCCTCTGAAACATAGACGCCGCCTGAGGTTCCCGCGAGGACCTGCGAACCCGATCCCGACAGCGCGAAGACGCTGGCGTTCTGCATGCCGCCGCTCGAGTGCCCCCATTGCGAGGACGTGCCATCGAACCGGAACACGCCGCTTCCGAAGGTCCCGGCAAGCATCCCGGAGGCAGTCGACAGGAGCGAGTACGGGTACGGATTGGGCATCCCGGACCCGACGACGGTCCAGCTCGTCGAAGTGTCCGCGAGCCGGTATACGCCGTCCGCCTCCAGACCGCAGTAGACGCCGTCGCTTCCAGACGCCAACGTGAGCACATTCACAGACGGGAGGCCCGCATTCGCGGGTTCCCATGTCGCGCCCCCGTCGGCGGATCGGTACACGCCGACGTTCGGCGTCGCGACGTACAGCGTGTCGTTGTGCTCGACGATGGACCGGAGAACGAACGAATCGCGCTCTCCCTCTTTCGTGAGTCCGTTCGACGATGCCAACCAGCGCGCCCTCGGGCTATCGAACCGGAACGCTCCGGCGTTCGTGGCGGCGATCAGGGCTCCTTTGGACGTGTGGACGAACTCGCGGATGTTCAGATTACGCAGACCGCCGTTCAGCGTCTCCCATTGCCGTTTGCCCGCTGCGTCGACGACCAGACGGGCGACGCCGCCGGTCGTCCCGACGAACAACGTTCCGTCGTACTCGATCAGGGCAGTGACGGCCGGCGTCGGCAGCCGCAAGGGGTCGAGCTGCTTCCAGTTCGCTCCCGCGTCCTCCGATTCGAACACGCCTGCGCCGTTTACGCCCGCGTACAGGCGGCCCGCAACAGCCTTCACAGACGACACGGCGCGCGGTTGTGCCAGGCGAAGAGCCATCGACCACGTTTGGCCGTCGTCCTTGGACGCGTAGACGAGACCCGACGCAGTCGCCGCGAGGATGGAGCCGTCCGGTGTACGGCACATGCTGTTGACGACGCCTCCGAAGGGACCTAACGCCGCCTCCCATGCGTCCTGGGCGCTTGCCGGGCCGGCGCCCAAGATCGACCAAACGAGCGCCAGGCTGGCAACTGCCGAAGCCCAGGCTTTCATCTGTCGCGCCATGGATGCGTCTCCTTGAGCGTGCCAGCGCGTAGTCCGGCAGCGTGACATGGCTGTCCGTGGGCTAGACCAACTGCGAGGCGTCGGGTTCCTCGTCGTCCAATGCCGTCGGTTCTCCGTCGCGCGACAGCTCGTAGGAACCGATCTCCTGCCCGACGATCACCGTGGCATGGACGCGGCTGTCCTCGGTGGCAGGAAGGTCCAGCAGGTCGTCGTCGAGCGTCGCCAAGAGCTCGTCGATGTCGTCGCCGTCGAGATCATCGAAGAGGATGACGGACGCCTCGGCATCGCCCATCGACAGGTAGTGGATATCCACCTGGCCTATCGCTCGCTGGCTCGTCTCAGCTTCGCCGTCGTAGACGTTGTACTGTTCCGACGACGCGGTACGGATCCGGCGCTGGAATGTGAACCTAGGCATCGTCCGCTCCTATCACGCACCGCCCGACGCCGCACGACGCGACGGGGCTCGCCGTGCGTGAGCCCCGAGTCCTCGAGCCGATCGTCCTATGCTCCCCAACCGGACCGCGGACCCTCGCGGCGCTCGGCGGCAGCCTTCTCCAAGTAGCCGCTGGCGCGAAACGCCTCCAACGGCTCGGGATCGACGCCTAGTTCCATCCGCACGACCTGGAGCAGCGGCTCGACGTCCGTGTTATGCGCGCGCTGCAGAATCCTCTCCGCCGCGACGATGTCGCACTCGTCCTGCGCGGCGGCGAGCCGGTCGCGCGGCACGATGAGCGCTTGCGCGTAGGCGCGCTGGATGCACTCCACCGACTGGATCATCTCCTCGATCTTGGGCTTCAGATTGTGGCTCTGGTCGATCATGTAGGCGATGTCGGCGGTCGAGTTCGGGTACAGTTCCTCGCGAACCAGCTCATTGTAGATCAGGAACAGCTCTTGAGGGTTCATCGTGCCCGTCGCCAGGTCGTCGTCCGCGTACTTGCGGCTGTTGAAGTGGAACCCTCCAAGCCGCCCCTCGTCCAGCAGGTACGCCACGATGAACTCGACGTTGGTTCCCAGGGCGTGGTGCCCGGTGTCCAGTAGAACCTGCGCCTGATCTCCGAGCTTCTGGCACATCAGGAACGCCGCGCCCCAGTCCGGCAGATCGGTATGGTAGAACGCGGGCTCGAAAAACTTGTACTCGACCAGCATGCGGCTCCCGACCGGGAGGTCGTCGTAGGCGACCTTGAGGGCGTCGTAGAG